>NZ_VRUV01000126.1:0-10102 GCF_008039455.1 Methylobacterium sp. WL116 | reverse complement strand
GCCCGGTCGGCGGGCGCGCGGCGCCGGTCTCGAGCGCGGCCTGATCAACGACGTGTTCGCCGCCGACGACGTCGCGGACATCCTGCGACGGCTGGACGGCGCGGCCGCATCGGGCTCGACCTTCGCCGCGGAGACCGCGGCCGTGATGCGCACCCGCTGCCCGACAAGCCTGTGCATCGCCCGCGAGCAGATGCGGCGCGGGCTGGATCTCGATTTCGCCGACGCGGTGCTGACCGAATACCGCCTCGTCACCCGCCTGATGCGCGGGCATGACTTCTTCGAGGGCGTCCGCGCCGTGCTGATCGACAAGGACGGCCGGCCGGACTGGCGGCCGGCGACGCTCGAGGCCGTCGACCACGCCGCGGTCGCCGCTGCCTTCGGGCCGTCCGAGGCGCCGGAGCCTCGGTTCGCCTGATGCGCAAGGTCGGACGCATCACCCGCGGCAGCGCAGTCGGCGAGGCCCCGAGCGACCGCATCGAGCGGCGCTCGGCCGCGCCCAAGAGCACCTGGGACACGGTGCTGGTCTGGTTCATGCGGCTGACGGCCCTGGCGTGGCTCGCCAAGAGCGTGCTCTCCTTCGCGACGATCCTCGATGTGGTGCCGGGGCACCGCCCGTTCGCACTGGAGCCGTTCGGGCGCCAGGCGGCGCTGATCTACTTCGCGGTGATTGACGCCAACGCGGCGATCGGCCTGTGGCTCACCAGCGCCTGGGGCGGCGTGGTCTGGCTGCTGGCGGTGACCTCGATGCTGACGCTCGCCGTCCTGACGCCGCAACTGTTGCAGACGCCGCTGATTCTGGTCTTGGTCGAGTCCAGTATCGTAATCTTCTACTTCGTTTTTTCTTGGCTCGCGGCACAGGAAGCGCGGTAAACGAGTGGTTATACGAATCACTTCACTTTGCATTTACCGACAGAAGTAAATCGCGAATTCATCCTGTCTCTTAGAGCGGTTTTCATCTCCGCCGCCTAGTTTCACCCCATGAGCGGTGCCGGACGGCAGAAGGCTCCGGCAGAACAATTCGGGCGAGGCACAAGATGAAGTCCCAGGCCGTCAAGATCTCGGATACCAACACCGCTCCCGAGACCGGAGCCGTCGCCGGCTCGTATCTCGAAGCCCTGCACCTCGTCGAGCGCTTGCACCGCCGCCTGCTTGACGTGATCAAGGACGAGTTCGAGCGTCGCGGCCGCGAGGACGTCAACAGCGTTCAGGCGCTGCTGCTCTACAACATCGGCGACAAGGAACTCACCGCCAGCGAGCTGCGGACCAAGGGCTACTACCTCGGCTCCAACGTCTCCTACAACGTCAAGAAGCTGGTCGAGGCCGGCTACCTGCACCACGCCCGCTCGAAGACCGACCGCCGCTCGGTGCGCATCAGCCTCACCGACAAGGGCCGGATGGTCCACGACATCATCCAGGGCCTCTACGACAAGCACGCCCGCACCATCCAGCCGATCGGCGGCATCTCCGACGACGATTTCGGCCGGCTCAACACCGCCCTCAGCCGCCTGGAGCGGTTCTGGACCGACCAGATCCGCTACCGTCTCTGAGACCTCGGTCACGCCGAACACAACGAAGCCGGCCGCCCGCGAGGGACGGCCGGCTTCGTTGTTTCACGCCCGGCACCAACGCAAAACGCCGCCCCCGAGGGAGCGGCGCTCACGAGACCGGCCGCATCGGCGGCCGATCGAAAGCTCAGTTGAAGGTGTCGATCTCGGCCGACTCGTAGCTGGTGACTTCCATGCCGACACAGATCTCGGAAACGACGGGGGCGGACCAAGCCATGTGAATTCTCCTGAATGGGATGCGGGCGAAAGGGACGTCTAGCCGGCTCGCTCGCGAGCCGGTCATCGGCTCAGTTGAAGGTGTCGATCTCGGCGGACTCGTAGCTCGTCACTTCCATGCCGACGCAGACTTCCTGAACGATGGGGGCGGACCAGGCCATGGCGTTTCTCCTCGTGAACTTCGATGACCGGAAGATAGGCGATACCTTGGGCGCAATACAAGCGGGCGCTACACTTATATTTCTCATAGGATCCCCGAGAGAGCGCTCGGTCGCCCCGGCATTCATCTCCAAAACGCCGAATTCGGCTTTCAGATCAGGTAGATGGTGGCGGTGGCGCCAAATCGCCAACCCCATTCCGCCCTCTGCCGCCACGCCCTTTCCGAGGGACGCGCTTTCGGCTTGACGCGTCGCACCGCCGGGCGCACAGGCTGCCGCGCGCGGATACGGCCGTCGGCATCCGCGCACGCCATTCCCACGAAGATTCGATGCCCAGCGACACGCCAGACCGATCGTCCGAGCCGTGGCCGGCCGCACGCCGCGATCCCGCCTGAGCCCCTGAAGGGCTCGCGCCGGGCTCCGCCGCGCAGCCGGTCGCGGCCGGTGCCGTACGGCGCGCCGCCGGGCCCGCGAGGCGAGGCCCATGGTTGAACAGGTCCCCCCCCTGCCGGTCCTCGACGCGGTCGTGCCGATCGATCCGCGCGTCGACCCCTCCGTCCTGGCTGCGCGCCTCTCCGACGAGCGTGCGCCCGACATCGTCGAGGCGCTGAACGCCGAGGCGCCGGAGGTCGCCGCCGCGATCCTGCTCGGCCTGCCGCACGATCGCGCGATCGAGGTGCTCGACCAGCCCGAGCTCGACGACGCCGCCGACATCATCGAGATGCTGCCGCGCGACCGCGTCGCCACCTACCTGTCGGGCATGTCGGCCGACCGCGTCACCGACGTGTTCCGCGAGATTGAGGAGCCCGGCCGCTCGGACCTGCGCGCCCGCCTCGACGCCGAGACCCGCGGCGCGGTCGACCGCCTCAGCGCCTACGGCGAGGAGACCGTCGGCTCGCTGATGACCACCGAGTTCGTCACCGTGCCCGGCACCTGGACCGTGGCGCAGACCCTCGACCACATCCGCCGCGTCGAGAAGACCCGCGAGACGATCTATGCGATCTTCGTGCTCGACCCGCGCACCCGCGCGCTGACCAAGGCGGTGCCGCTGCGCCGGCTGATCTCGGGCAACCCCGAGGACAACGTGCTCTCGGTCGCCGCCGGCCGCCGCCCGCTCGCGGTGTCGCCGACGGCGAGCCGCGAGGAGGCCGCCCGGCTGATCTCGAAATACGACCTGCTCGCCCTGCCGGTGGTCGACGCGGTCGGCCACCTGATCGGCATCGTCACCGTCGACGACATGATCGACGCGATGGTCGAGAAGCAGACCCAGGACGTGCAGCGCTTCGGCGGCATGGAGGCGCTGCCCGAGCCCTACATGGACATCGGCTTCATGACGATGATCCGGAAGCGCGCCGGCTGGCTCTGCGCGCTGTTCCTCTCCGAGATGCTGACCGCCTCGGCGATGCAGGGATTTGAGGGCGAGCTCGAGAAGGCGATCGTCCTGACGCTGTTCATCCCGCTGATCATGAGCTCGGGCGGCAATTCCGGCAGCCAGGCGACCTCGCTGCTGATCCGCGCGCTGGCGCTGCACCAGATCCGCCTGCGCGACTGGTGGCGGGTGGCCCTGCGCGAGCTGCCCACCGGCCTCGTGCTCGGCGGCATCCTCGGGGTGATCGCCGTGGTGCGGATCGCGATCTGGCAGAAGACCGGCCTGTACGATTACGGCGAGCACTGGCCGCTGGTGGCGGCGACCGTCGGCGGCGCGCTCGTCGGCATCGTCACCTTCGGGTCGCTGTCGGGCTCGATGCTGCCGTTCCTGCTGCAACGGCTCGGCTTCGACCCGGCGACCGCCTCGGCGCCCTTCGTGGCGACGCTCGTCGACGTGACCGGCCTCGTCATCTACTTCTCGGTGGCGTTGCTGATCCTGCGCGGCACGCTGCTCTAGCGCCGCGTCCGCTGCCGTTGCCGACCGGTCGGCAACGGAAACTTCGCAGTCCGGGCCGACGTAGGGCGGACGATGCAGGCGTCGTCCACGAAGGCGCCGCCGGCAAGACGTGACTTCGGAGCGCGACCGTGACCCTGCCCCTGCTGAGCCGCCCGGTCCTCGACGACCTCGGCGGCGTGATCGGCGCCGAGAAGCTCCGGCGCCTGATCGTCCGGTTCACGGACAGCCTGCGCACCGCGTTCCCGGCCGGAAGCCGCCCGCCGGGCGAGATCGCGCGGGAGGCGCACACCCTGATCTCGATGTCGGGCATGCTCGGCTGCGAGCGGCTGTCCACGGCCTGCCGGGCTCTCGAAGCGGAGGCGAAGGACGGCGCCGACCTGGCGCCCGCGCTCGCCGAGATCCGCGACCTGCGCGACGAGACCGTGCGCGCGCTGGAAGACGTCGCGCAAACGTCCTGACGCTGCGCCGCGTATTCAGTTTCGTGACGATCGGCATGCCACGGTCGCGCGGAACGGGTTCTGGGTGAGCGGGATGATGGTGGCGACGACGCAGATGCCGGAACGACGGAGGGTCGGCCTCGTGCCGAATCGCCTCGCCGGCCGGCTGCCGCAAGCGCTCGTGGCGACGGGGGGCCTCGTCTTCCTCGCGCTCGTTTGGCTCGGCCTGCTGTTCCATCTTGAGCAGCGCCGCGAGGGCGAAATGCTCCAGGCGCGGCGCGACGTGCTGAACCTGTCGATCGCGCTGGCCGAGCAGGTCTCGCGCCTGATCGAGGGCGTCGACCAGGTGATGCGCCTGATCGAGGCCGACTACGCCGACGATCCCGAGACCTTCGATTTCGCCCGCTGGTCGAAGCGCGCCACGATGCTGGCCGAGAGCGCGCGCCAGATCGCGATCTTCGACGCGAACGGCGACCTCGTCGCCACGCGCGACGCCGTGCCCTCCGCCCTCAGCAGGACCAACGTCGCGGACAGGCCCTACTTCCGGTCGCTGGCCGACAATCCCGAAGCCGGCCTCTATATCGGGCGCACCATCCGCGGCCGCCTGATGGATACCTTCACCTTCAACCTCGCGCGCCGGCTGACGCGCCCGGACGGCAGCTTCGGCGGCGTCCTCATGGTGGCCGTCGACCCGGACTACCTCGCCCGGCGCTTCAAGGCGCTCGACGTCGGCGCCGACGCGGTCGTCGGGCTGTTCGGCCGCGACGGCTACGTCCGTATCCGCGAGCCGGCGATGCCGGGCATGTACGAGCGCGACCTGTCCCGGCGGCTCGACGGTCAGGGCCTGTTCGCGCGCCTGTCCGAGGCGCCGGCGGGAACCTACGCGGTCGAGAGCGGCCTCGACGGGCGCGCGCGCATCTTCGGATATCGCGCCACGGAGAACCTTCCGCTCGTCGTCACGGTCGGCAAGTCGGTGGAGGTCGTGCTCGCGCCGCTCGTCGCGGAGCGGCGCAACGCGCTGGCGGTCGGCGCGGTCGCGAGCGCGGTCATCCTGCTCGGATGCCTTGTGCTGCTGCGCGAGCTCGAGCGCCGGCGGCGGCGCGAGGCGCTGCTGGTCGAGACCCACCGTGCCCTCGGCGAGGCCGAGACGCTGTTCCGCGGCGTGTTCGAAAACGCCACCGACCACCTCTTCGTCCACGCCGTCGCGGCCGATGGCAGCTTCGCCCTCGAGACCCTGAACCCGAGCGCCGCCGCGCTGATCGGGCACTCGCAGCAGGCCGTCCGCGGCAAGACCCCGGAAGAGGTGATGCCGCCCGACATGGCCGCGATCGTGCGGGCCGACATCGAGGGTGTGATCCGCTCCGGCGAGCCAGCGCGGCGCCAGGAGGAGCGGGTCGGCGGCGACGGGACCCACCGCTTCGAGGTGATCTTGGTGCCCCTGCGCGAGGCCGGCGGCCGCCGCGTGGCGCGCGTCTTCATCAGCGTGCGCGACATCACCCATCTGCGCCGGGCCGAGGAGGCGATCGCGCTGAGCGAGGCGCGCTACCGCCTGCTCGCCGACAACGCCAGCGACATGATCGTCCAGGTCGGCCTCGACGGCCGGCGGATCTACGCGTCGCCGGCCTCGCACGCGCTGCTGGGCCTGGCGCCGCAGGACCTCGTCGGGACGCGGCCGGAGGACGAGGCCCATCCCGACGACGCAGGCGCGCTCTCGGCGATGATCGCCCGCCTCTCGGGAGGCGAGGCCGAGACCGCGGTGGCGACCTATCGCCTGCGCCGGGGCGACCGCTCCTACATCTGGGTCGAGGGCTCGTGGCGCCTGGTGCGGGACGCCGCCGGCCGACCCGCCGGCTTCGTCGCCTCGGTCCGCGACGTCGATGCGCGCCATCAGGCGGAGGACGCCTTGCGGTCGAGCGAGGCGCGCTACCGGGCGCTCGCCGACACGCTGCCGCAGCTCGTCTGGATCGTGCGGGCCGAGGATGGCCTCGCCGCCTACGTCAACCAGCGCTTCGAGGCCTATTACGGGTTGATCGGGACCGGCCTTGCCGAAAGGCTCGCGGCCAACCACCCGGACGATGCCGGGCGCATGGAGGCGGCCCGGGCGGCGGCCGTTCGCGACGGGCGCGGGCACGAGATCGAAGGCCGGCTGCGCCGGCACGACGGCACCTATCGCTGGCACAAGATCGTGATGATGCCGATCCGCGAGGCGGGCACCATCGTCGGCTGGCTCGGCACCGCCCTCGACATCGACGACATCATCACCGCGCGCCGGGCCCTGGAGGAGACCAGCGACCTGCTGCGCCTTGCCCAGGACGCGGCCGAGGCGGGCTCCTGGGACCTCGACCTCGTCGCCGGTTCCGTCCTGCTCTCGCCCGAGAGCGCGCGGCTGCACGGGCTGTCGAGCACCGAACCCCTGCGCATGCCGATCGAGGCTTGGAAGGCCCTGGTGATGCCCGAGGACCGGGAGCGCGCCCTGGCGGACGCCGCCGAGGCGATCGCCTCGCGCCGCAGCTTCGTGATGGAGTTCAGGATCACGGGCGGCGACGGCGTCGAGCGCTGGCTGCAGAGCATCGGCCGCGCCTACTACGATCCCGCCGGGCGGCCCGTGCGGGTGATCGGCCTGAACCTCGACGCGACCGATCGCAAGCAGGCCGAGCTCGCGCTGCAGGCGGCCAAGACCGCCGCGGAGGCCGCGCGCCTGGAAGCCGAGCGCGCGAGCCTCGCCAAGACCGACTTCCTCGCCGCGATGTCCCACGAGATCCGCACCCCGCTGAACGCGGTGATCGGCTTCACCGACCTGCTGGCGCGCTCCGAGCGGCTGGCGCCCGACCAGCAGCGCCACGCCGAGCTGGCGCGCTCGTCGGGCTCCGCCCTGCTCACCGTGGTCAACGACATCCTCGACTTCTCGAAGGTCGAGGCCGGCGCGATCGATCTCGAGCAGCGCGCCTTCGCGCCGGCGGCGCTGGCCGACAACGGCCTGTCGATCGTGCGCGGGCTCGCCTCCGCGAAGGGTCTCACCGTGATCGGCCGGATCGACCCGGACCTGCCGCCCAGCCTCGTCGGCGACGAGGCCCGGCTGCGCCAGATCCTGCTCAACCTCCTGAACAACGCGGTGAAGTTCACCCGGCGCGGCAGCGTCACCCTCGCGGTGCGCCATGCCGGCACCACGCCCGCCGGCGAGACCATCCGTTTCAGCGTCAGCGATACCGGCATCGGCATCCCGCAGGCCAAGCAGCACCGGCTGTTCGAGCGCTTCTCGCAGGTCGACAATTCGGTGAGCCGCGATTTCGGCGGGACCGGCCTCGGCCTCGCGATCTGCCGGCGCCTCGTCGAGCTGATGGGCGGGACGATCGGCGTCGCCTCCGACGACGGCGAGGGCTCGACCTTCTGGTTCACGGTGACGCTGCCGCGCGGCGTCGACGTCGACGCACCCACCGCCGTGCCGGCCGTCGTCGCGTCGCACGCCACCGGGCACATCCTCCTGGTCGAGGACGTCGAGATCAACCAAGAGCTGGCGCGACTGGTGCTGGAGGCCGCCGGCCACACCGTCGACGTGGTCGCCGACGGCGCCGCCGCCGTGATGGCGGTGGAGGACGGCGCGTTCGACCTCGTGCTGATGGATGTGCAGATGCCGGGCATGGACGGCATCACCGCGACGCGGATGATCCGCCGCCTGAAAGGCCCGGCGGCGAACGTGCCGGTGATCGCGATGACCGCCAACGTGCTGCCGGCCGAGGTGCGCCAGTTCCGCGAGGCCGGCATGGACGACCACGTCGGCAAGCCGTTCGACCGCGCGGTCCTCTACGCCGCCATCGCACGCTGGCTTCCGGGCCGCGACGCCGCGCCGGTGCGGCGGGCGGTGAACGGCTGACCCGGATCGCGGCTGCGGTGCCTGCGTCGATCGCCCTGCCCTGCCGCCCGCCCTACGACTGGCCGGCGATGCGCGACTTCCTCGCCGGCCGGGCGATCCCCGGGATCGAGGCGGTGGGCCCGGATCGTTACGCGCGCACCATCGCCGTCGCAGGGCGAACCGGATCGATCGCGATCACGCCCGGCGGCGATGGGCTCGTCGCGATCGTGACGGGCGTGGCGGAGGCCGAGCTTCCCGGAATCGCGGCCCGGCTCCGGCGCCTGTTCGATTGCGACGCCGACCCGGCGGCGATCGGCGCGCATCTCGCGACCGATCCTCGTCTCGGGCCCCTCGTCGCCGCGCGGCCCGGCTTGCGGGTGCCGGGGGCCTGGGACGGGTTCGAGCTCGGCGTCCGCGCGATCCTCGGGCAGCAGGTCTCTGTGGCGGCCGCGACCCAGCTCGCCGGGCGGCTCGTCGCCGAGCTCGGAACGCCCCTCCCGGCCCTCGCCGAACCCGGCCTGACCCATGTCTTCCCGACCGCCGAGCGGGTGGCCGCGGCGGACGTCGCGCAGATCCTGACGATGCCGCGTGCGCGCGGCGCCGCGATCCGGGCGCTCGCGGCGGCGAGCCTCGCCGAGCCCGATCCGTTCGCGCTCGACCAGGACCTCGCCACCGCCGTGGCCCGCCTGACCGCGATCCGCGGGATCGGGCCTTGGACAGCGCAGTACATCGCGATGCGGGCGTTGCGCGCGCCGGACGCGTTTCCGCCCGGGGACGTCGGCCTGCTGCAGGCCCTCGATGGCGGCGCCGGGCGCCCGAGCCCGGCGGAGCTGCTGCTGCGCGCCGAAGGCTGGCGCCCGTACCGCGCCTACGCGGCGTTGCACCTCTGGGCGGTCGATGCGGCGCGGCCAGCGGATTGAGGAGGACGCCGTGCGCGCCCAGGATGCCCGCCGGATTCGAGAGCAAGGGACGGGATGCGGCCCGTGAGCGAGCAGCGCATGACGGGGAGACCGCGCGGGCCGCATCCGGCCCCGATCATCGATGAGGCTGCGATGCCGACGACCGAGGCCACCCGTCCCGATCTCTCAGCGGATGCCATGCGGCGCGAAGCCGTGTCGGCGCGAGACGCGGCGTACGATGGCCGCTTCGTCTACTCGGTCCGCAGCACCGGCGTGTATTGCCGACCGAGCTGCCCGTCGCGCGCGGCGCGTCCCGAGAACGTCGCGTTCCACGCCACCTGCGCCGAGGCCGAGGATGCGGGCTTCCGTCCGTGCAGGCGCTGCCGGCCGAACGAGGCGTCGCCCGATGCGAGGCGTGCCGCGGCGATCGCCGGCGCCTGCCGCCTGATCGACGAGGCCGAATCGCTGCCCGCGCTCGCTGTTCTCGCCCGCGCGGCCGGGATGAGCCCGTTCCACTTCCATCGGGTGTTCAAAGCGACGACCGGCGTGACGCCGAAGGCCTACGGCGAGGCCCGCCGGGCCGAACGGATGGCGAAGACCCTGCCGAGCGCCGGCAGCGTCACGCACGCGGTCTACGAGGCGGGCTACGGGGCGGCGAGCCGCTTCTACGCCGGGGCCGGCGAGCGGCTCGGCATGGCGCCCGCCGCCTACCGCAAGGGTGGGACCGGCGAGACCATCCGCTTCGCGGTCGGCCCGTGCAGCCTCGGCGCGATCCTCGTCGCGGCTACCGCCCGCGGCGTCTGCGCGATCCTGCTCGGCGACGATCCGGACGCGCTGCTGCGCGACCTGGAGGACCGCTTTCCGAACGCGACGCTCGCCGGCGGCGACGCCGCATTCGAGGCGCTGGTCGCGCAGGTCGTCGGCCTGGTCGAAGCGCCGGGGCGCCCGGCGGACCTCCCCCTCGACATCGGCGGCACGGCCTTCCAGCAGCGCGTCTGGGACGCCCTGCGCAGGATCCCGGCGGGGACGACCGCGAGCTACGCCGAGATCGCCCGGAGCCTCGGCACGCCGGCGGCGGTGCGGGCCGTCGCC
>NZ_VRUV01000125.1:0-10118 GCF_008039455.1 Methylobacterium sp. WL116 | reverse complement strand
TCCGCGCGGCGGCGATCCCGGCAGCGCCCGCGCCGACCACGATCACGTCCGGGTCCGCGGGCAGCGGGGCGAGCCTGGGCGCGACGCTCGGCCGGAACCGGGCATGCGAAGGTGCCGTCTCGTGCATCGAGGTCATTGCGCGGATCGCGATCCTTCTCGTCGTTCTCATTCCGGGTCCGTCGCGCGTTTCAGCCAACCCGCCGGCCCGAGGCCGACGAGACGCAAGCGGTGCTCTTGCGGCGGACGGATCGGGACACCACAACCGCGATGCGCCGATCGGCGGCGGGAGACGGGATCACGGCATGCTCATCCAGGCGGCGCTCGCGGCCCTGCGCCAGACCTTCTCCCCGCCGCTCCGTGCGATCCTGTGGAAGTCGCTTGGGTTGACGCTCGGCATCCTGGCGCTGGCCTGGTTCGGGCTGACGCGATTGATCCAGTGGTTCCAGGCGAGCCACCACATCTCGCAATCCTACCCCATCCTCGACAGCCTCGCCTACTTCCTGGCCGGGTTCGGGCTGTTCGTCGCGCTGGCCTACCTGATGCCCGCGATCTCGATCCTGGTGGCGGGGTTCTTCCTCGACGACGCCGCCGAGATCGTCGAGCGCACCGACTTCCCCGACGACCCGCCCGGCCGCCCGATGCCGTGGGGCGCGGCGATGCTCTACGCCCTGCGCTTCGCCGGCCTGACCCTGCTGGTGAACCTTGCTGCGCTGATCATCTTCTTCGTGCCGGTGATCGGGCTGGCGGCCTTCTTCGCCGCCAACGCCTACCTGCTGTCGCGCGAGTATTTCGAGATGGCTGCGGCCCGCTACCGGCCGCTGGCGGAGGCCGGCGCGATGCGCCGGACGTTCTCGGGCACGACGATCGCGGCGGGCTGCCTGCTGGCCGGGATGATGGTTGTCCCGGTGCTCAACCTGCTGACGCCGCTGTTCGGCATCGCGCTGATGGTCCACGTCCACAAGCGGCTGGCGCACCGCCTGCCGGCCCCCGCCCTGCAGGGACGGCTCCGGTAGCGGCCTAGCTCCGGCTGCCCCAGCGCCGGCCCATGCCGGGCGAGCCGCCGGCGTCGGCCCCGATCGCCGGACCGGACGCCCGCATCGGACGGTGCTGCGAGCCCTCGCCCATCGGGGTCGGCGCGATCGAGTCGGGTATCTCGGCCTGCTCCTCGGTACCGCGGCCCTTGGCGAACTGCCCGGCGGCTCGGAAGCGCCAGAGATAGCCCGGCACCACCGCCTCGGCGGCGGTCGGCTGGATGCCGAGCCCCTCGAAGCTGCGGCCCTCCGCCTTGGCGGCCTCCGAGACGACGTTGTCGTTCTGCAGCAGAACGACCTGATCGCGGGTGAGTTTGAGGTCGGCCGGCAGCAGCCCGAAGGTCAGGGTGTCGGCGATCTCCATGGCACGGGCCTGGATCTTGGCGATCGGCAGCGGCAGCGACACCACCATGCGCTTGCGCATCGTCGTTTCGAGCATGTAGCGCACGAGGTGATCCAGCGTCGCGACCTCGGGTCCGCCAAGCTCGTAGACCTTGCCGCCGGGCACGCGTCCGTCGGTAACCAGCGCGATCGCCTCGGCGACGTCGCCGACGAAGACGGGCTGGAAGCGCGACTCGGCCCCGGCCAGCGGCAGCACCGGCAGGAACCGGGCGAGGCTGGCGAAGCGGTTGAAGAAGCTGTCGCCCGGCCCGAAGACCAGGGAGGGCCGGAACACGACGGCGTCGGGTCGTGCGGCGAACACCGCAGCCTCGCCCTCGGCCTTGGTGCGGGCATAGCGCGATTCGGAGTTCGGATCGGCGCCGATCGCGGACACGTGGATCATCGCGGCGCCGACCTTGGCCGCCGCCCGCGCGATCAAGCCGGGGCCTTCGGCCTGGAGGCGCGAGAAGCTCTGGGCGCCGGTTTCCTGAAGGATGCCGACGAGGTTGATCACCACGTCCGCACCCTCGACCGCCCGCACGACCGAATCGGGGTATCGCAGGTTCGCCTGCACGGCGACGATCTGGCCGACCTTCCCGAGCGGCTGCAGGAACAGGGCGAGATCGGGACGGCGGACGGCGACCCGGATGCGGTAGCCGCGCTTGGCCAGCGCCCGAACCACGTGCCGGCCGAGGAAGCCCGAGCCGCCGAAGATGGTGACCAACTGCGAAGCGGGCCGCGTCAGGGACGGGGTCAGTAGGACGGTGTTCGGAGTGCTGGAGCCGGTCATCGCCTCGTCTCGGTCTGTGGGGCCTGCGGGCTCGGGGGCATCGCCACCCCCGGTCCGCCGTTCCTTAGACCATTTTTACCGGTCGCACGCGCCGGGCGGGCGACGAAACGACGATCTTGAACGTCGCATCCTGCAGGCGCGTACCGCCCGTCCCCGAATGGATCAGCGATCGCTCCGCAGGAGCCAACCAAGGCCGAATGCGGCGGCTGCGACGATCGCCAGGGTAGCGCCCTTGTTCTCCTCGGCGCGTTTCGCGACGTGGCGGCCATGGTGCTCCGCCCGGCCGCGGTAATGACGTCCGCGGCTCACGGCCTCGTCGGCGATGGCGCGGCCGCGCTCGCTCGCTTCGTCGATGAAATGCTCGCCGTCGCGACGCCAGTCCCGCGCGGTCTCGCGCGCACGGCCGTAGGCGTTCTGCGCAACGCCCGCGGCCTGGTCGACGGCACCGTCGAGCTGGCGTCCGGCATCCCCGCCGACTGCACCCATCGCGGTCTTGGCGCGGCCGCGCAGGTTGCGCACGCCGCCTTCGAATCGATCCCGGTTCATGATCTCGTCCCTCGCATCGTGATCCGAAGGCCGGCAGCGCCGGTCTTCGCGGATGGGCACCGGGGCCGGCTCGCAGCCGCCCCGGTGCCGAGCGCTGGACGGATCAGATCTTCTTGACGGCGTCGGCGGCCTTCTGGGCCGCGCCCTTCACGCCGTCCTTGGCGTCGCCGACGGTCTTCTGGGCTTCGCCCTTCAGCTCCTGCGCCTTGCCCTCGGCCTGCAGCTTCTCGTTGCCGGTGACGTTGCCGACACCCTGCTTGACGTTGCCGACCGCCTCGTTGGCGAGGCCCTTGATCTTGTCCGTGGTGCTGCTCATCGGGACGCTCCCTGTGTGCTCAGCGATCCCGGCCCGGCCTCGCGACGACGCCGCGAAGCGTGACCGAACGCTGTCGGGATGTCCGAACGGCAAGCGCCCATGATGGTTCCAAATGCCCCCGCCACGCGCGAAAGCGTGATCGCCCGACGCTCGGGTCGGGCCCGATACGCGGCCCGACGTCTCGATCCGGCGGGGGGATGAGGCGGCCCGGCGGGACGCTTCGGCACCGACGCGCGGATCCTCCGCTAGATCTCGATCTCGGTCCCCACCTCCACCACCTGCCGCGTCGGCACGCCGAAGAAGGCGCCGGTGCGCTCGGCGTTGCGCTGCATGAAGGCGTAGAGGCTCTCGCGCCAGGGCTGCATCCCGCGGTCGTCGTTCTTCGGGATGATGGTCTCGTGGCCGATGAAGACCGTGAGGTCGTCGAGCATCTGCGGCGGCAGGCGGCGGTGCTCGACGGCGCAGGCCAGCCCATCGGGGATCGAGGCCTCCTCCATGAAGCCGTAGCGCAGGGTCACCCGGTAGAAGTCGGGCGCGAGGATCGTCACGTGGCTGCGCTCCTCGCGCGGCACGGTCGGGGTCTCCTCGTACTGGGCGGAGACGATCATCACCCGCTCCGGCAGGGCGTGGCTGCGCTCGACGAACCGCGACAGGTGCATCGGGATGCCGTGCATCGCCGCCGACAGGAACACGCCGGTTCCGCGGACCCGCACCAGGTCCTGGTGCTGGAGCGAGGCCAGGAACACGTCCTCGGGCTGGCGCAGGCCGACGCGGGCCTCCTCGACCAGCTGGTTGCCCCTGCGCCACGTCAGCATCATCAGCGCGACGAAGCCGGCGAGCACCAGCGGAAACCAGCCGCCCTCGAACAGCTTCACGCTGTTGGCCCCAAGGAAGACGAGGTCGATCAGCAGGAAGAAGCCGTTCACCGCCAGGATCGCCACGAGGTTGTAGCCCCATCGGCGAGCGATCAGCGCGGCGAGCAGCGTGGTGATCGCCATCAGCAGCGACACGGCAATGCCGTAGGCGCCGGCGAGCGCGTCGGACGATTCGAAGATCACGACGGCGGCGATGGTGGCGGCGGCGAGGAGCCAGTTCACCGCCGGCACGTAGATCTGCCCACGCTCCTCTGAGGCGGTCTGGACGATGTGCATCGGCGGCAGGAAGCCGAGCTGGACCGATTGCTGGGTCAGCGAGAACACACCCGAGATGATCGCCTGCGAGGCGATCACCGTCGCCATCGTCGCCAGCCCGATCAGCGGGTAATGCGCCCAGCCCGGCGCGAGCCGGTAGAACGGGTTCTCGATCGCGTCCGGCGAGGCCAGCAGCAGCGCGCCCTGGCCGAAATAGTTGATCACCAGGGCCGGCAGCACCAGGGCAAACCACGCCACGCGGATCGGCCGGGCGCCGAAATGCCCGAGGTCTGCATACATCGCCTCGCCGCCGGTGACCGCGAGGAAGGCCGCGCCCAGCATCGCGAAGCTCACGTGCCAACCGGCATGGATCAAGAATTCCACCGCCTTCAGGGGGTTCGCCGCCTGCAGGATCTCCGGCTTGTGCAGAATGCCGCCGATCCCCATCAGCGTGAGGACGACGAACCACAGCAGCATCACCGGCCCGAAGATCCGCCCGATGAAGGCGACGCCCTTGCTCTGCACCAGGAACAGGGCGACGAGGATCGCGATCGTGATCGGCACGACGTAGCGGCCGAGCGCCGGCGCATCGACCTTCAGGCCCTCGATCGCCGAGAGCACCGAGATCGCCGGGGTGATCGCGCCGTCGCCGTAGAGAAGCGCCGCGCCGATCAGCCCGACGACGAGCAGCAGCGCCTTCCACGAGCGCGGCTTCGCATGGCGCGCGCCCAGCAGCGCCAGCATCGCGACGATGCCGCCCTCGCCGGCATTGTCGGCGCGCAGGATCAGCACCGCGTATTTCAGCGAGACGATCAGGATCAGCGCCCACAGGATCAGCGAGACCGCGCCGACCACCGCGATGGGGTCGGCGTTGCCGCCGCCGCTGGCGGCCCGCACCGCCTCCTTGAAGGCGTAGAGCGGGCTGGTGCCGATGTCGCCGTAGACGACCCCGAGCGCCCCGAGCAGCAGGGCCGGGCGGAACCTTCGTGCGGCGGCGGGCTCGGCGCCGCCCTCCGCACGGACATGACTTTCACTCACAGAACGCCCCGCCCTCGTCGTTTCGCGGCGCGACGCTAGCAGGCGCCCGGCGCCCGTCCATCGGAACCGTGCATCGCCGCCGACGATCGCGTCAATGTGTGTCGGCCCGACGTCAGATCAGGGCGGCGAGCGCATCCGGGCAGGGCGCATCCCGGGCGATGACGATCACCGGCACCTCGGCGTGGCGCGCGATCGCCTCGGCGACCGTCTCGGGCGGCGTCGGCGCGCCGGTGCTCTCGTTGACGACGATGGCGAGGACCGGGATGTCGGCCGCCCGGCAGGTCTCGTAGGCCGTCAGGGCGTGGCTGATCGCCCCGAGATAGCTGCCCGAGATGAGGATCGCCGGGCAGGCGAGCGACCACAGCCAGCCGAGGCCGGTCGCCTCCTGGGTCACCGGGCTCATCAGGCCGCCGACGCCCTCGACGATCAGCGTGCCCGTCGCGGCCTCCATCCGCTCCAGGCACCACGTGACGATGTCCTCGAGGACGGGCGCTTGGCCCTCGAGAGCGGCCGCCTGGTCGGGGGCGAGCGGCGCCGCGAAGCGCCACGGCGAGCAGGCCGCGACGGCGGCGGCCGTGACCGCGATCCCCTGGGCCGCCAGGAGCTGCGCCGTATCGCTGCCGGAAAAATCCGGGTCGCCCATCGGCGGCACGCCGCTCGCGACGGGCTTCAGCGCCCGCACGTCGCGTCCGTCGGCGCGCAGGCGCCGCACGATCGCCGCGGTGACGTAGGTCTTGCCGATCTCGGTGCCGGCGCCCGCGATGAAGACGGTCGTCATGGATGATGGATCCCGCGGCGCACCGGTTCTCGCGATGGCGACCGTCCGCCGCCTATCGATCGAGGCCGAACGAAACGTCGCCCGCACATCCCATCCCAGGTCATCCCGGACCCGCCTTTCAGCGCCCCGGGATGACGGGGCGGGTGGAGCGCCCCTGAACGAGAACCCTACGGACGGGAGCGCCGTGACGAGAGCAGGCGCTCAGGCCGTGAAGCTGCCGTGGCAGTGCTTGAACTTCTTGCCAGAGCCGCAGGGGCAGGGCTCGTTGCGGCCGACCCGGCCCCAGGTGGTCGCGTCGTCGGGGTCGCGCTCCAGCACGGCCCCGTCGGCCGACATCCCCTGGGCGGCGTAGCCGTAGGCCGGCCCGCCGCCGCCGTCGCTCCCGGTGCCGCGGCCGGCATAGTCCATCTCGTTCTCGCCGGTGACCGGATCGAGGTGCTGGGCGAACATCTGCGGCAGGCCGGGGGATGGCCCGAACGGGTTCGCCTGGGCTTCCGGCTCCTGGAACATGATCTCGACGCGCGAGAGCTGGCTGGTGACCTGCTCGCGCAGCTGCGTGACGAGGCCGTTGAACAGGTCGAAGGCCTCGGACTTGTACTCGTTCAGCGGGTCGCGCTGGGCGAAGCCGCGCCAGCCGATCACCTGGCGCAGGTGGTCGAGCGTCACGAGGTGCTCGCGCCAGAGGTGATCGAGGGTCTGCAGGAGCACCTGCTTCTCGATGTAGGTCGTCACCTCGGCACCGTTCTTCTCGGCGCGGGCGGCGTAGGCGGTGTCGGCGGCCTTCTTCAGGCGCTCGCGCATCTCCTCGTCGGCGATGCCCTCTTCCTTGGCCCAATCCTCGATCGGCTCGTCGAGGTTGAGGATCTCCGTCACGCGCTCGCGGAGGCCGGCGACGTCCCACTGCTCGGCGTAGGCGTTCTCGGGGATGTGGGTCGCGACGAGGTCGTCGATCGTGGCCTGGCGCATCTCCTCGACGGTCTCGGACACGCTGTCCTGGCCCATGAAGTCGCGGCGCTGCTCGAACACGACCTTGCGCTGGTCGTTCATGACGTTGTCGTACTTGAGCACGTTCTTGCGCATGTCGAAGTTGCGCGCCTCGACCTTCTGCTGCGCCTTCTCGATCGCCTTGTTGATCCACGGGTGGATGATCGCCTCGCCCTGCTCGAGGCCGAGCTTCTGCAGCATCCCGTCCATGCGGTCGGAGCCGAAAATGCGCATCAGGTCGTCCTGCAGCGACAGGAAGAACTTCGAGCGACCGGGATCGCCCTGGCGGCCCGAGCGGCCGCGGAGCTGGTTGTCGATGCGGCGCGATTCGTGGCGCTCGGTGCCGATGATGTAGAGGCCGCCCGGCAACGCCTTCTTGCGGCCGGCTTCCGGATCGGCCGGCTCGCCCGACGCCAGCACCTTGGTGCGGTTCTCGGCGATCTCGGCCTTGATCGCGGCGACCTTGGCGTCGCGCTCGGGGCCGTCCTCGAGGCCGGCGAGCTCCTTCTCGACGCGCATCTCGACGTTGCCGCCGAGCTTGATGTCGGTTCCGCGACCGGCCATGTTGGTGGCGATGGTGATCGCGCCGGGCACGCCGGCCTCGGCGACGATGTAGGCCTCCTGCTCGTGGAAGCGGGCGTTCAGCACCGCGAAGCGCTTGGTGACGCGGCCCTCGCGCGCGGCGGCGTAGACGTCTGTGAGCGCATTCGGATCGGAATAGTCGAGCAGGGTGAAGCCAGCCTTCTTGAGCAGCTCGGCGATCAACTCGGACTTCTCGATCGAGCCGGTGCCGACCAGGATCGGCTGGTGGCGCGCATGCGCCGTCTCGATCTCCTCGATGATGCCGGCGTACTTCTCCTCGACGGTGCGGTAGACCTGGTCGTCCTCGTCGACGCGCTCGACCTCCTTGTTGGTCGGAATGTCGACGACCTCGAGCTTGTAGATCTCGGCGAACTCGTCGGCCTCGGTCGAGGCCGTGCCGGTCATGCCCGCAAGCTTGTCGTAGAGGCGGAAGAAGTTCTGGAAGGTGATCGAGGCCAGCGTCTGGTTCTCGGGCTGGATCGTCACCCGCTCCTTCGCCTCGAGAGCCTGGTGCAGGCCCTCCGAGTAGCGCCGGCCCTGCATCATGCGGCCGGTGAACTCGTCGATGATCACCACCTCGTCGTTTTTGACGATGTAGTCCTTGTCCCGGGTGAACAGCGTGTGGGCGCGCAGCGCCTGGTTCACGTGGTGGACGATGGTGACGTTGTGGCCGTCGTAGAGGTCGCCGTCCTTGAGGATGCCGGCGTCGCGCAGCGCGTCCTCGATGAACTCGTTGCCCTCCTCGGTCAGCGAGACGGTGCGCTGCTTCTCGTCGAGGTCGTAGTGCGAGGGCACAAGCATCGGCATCAGCGCGTCGACGGTGACGTAGAGCTCTGAGCGGTCGTCGACGGGGCCGGAGATGATCAGCGGCGTGCGCGCCTCGTCGATCAGGATCGAGTCGACCTCGTCGACGATCGCGAAGTTGTGCCCCCGCTGCGCCAGCTGGGACATCTCGTACTTCATGTTGTCGCGCAGGTAGTCGAAGCCGTACTCGTTGTTCGTCCCGTAGGTGATGTCGCAGGCGTAGGCTTCCTTGCGCTGCTCGTCGTCGAGGCCGTGCACGATGGTGCCGACGGTCAGCCCGAGGAAGCGGTAGACCTGCCCCATCCACTCCGCGTCGCGGGCGGCGAGGTAGTCGTTGACGGTCACGACGTGGACGCCCTTGCCCGACAGCGCGTTGAGGTAGACCGGCAGCGTCGCCACCAGCGTCTTGCCCTCGCCGGTCTTCATCTCGGCGATGCCGCCCTCGTGCAGCACCATGCCGCCGATCAACTGCACGTCGAAGTGGCGCTGGCCGAACACGCGCTTGGCCGCCTCGCGCACGGTGGCGAAGGCGGGAACGAGGATGTCGTCGAGGCTCTTGCCGGCCGCGAGCTCGGCCTTCAGCATGTCGGTGCGGCCGCGCAGGGCCTCGTCCGACAGCACCTGGATCTCGGCTTCGAGCTCGTTGATCGCCGCGACGCGGGGACGATAGCCCTTCACGCGCCGGTCGTTCGACGAGCCGAAAATCTTCTTGGCGAGGGCACCGAGCATCGTGAACCTGCAAACGGGAAAGCCCGTCGGCGGTCTCCCGCAGACGGCTGGCCTTGGCTGAGTTGGCCGGGCTTATAGAGGTAAATATCGCGGGCCGCATCTAAAAGAGGCCGGCGCGCGATGGGCTGCGCAGAGGCGCTTCGGCCCGGATCCGAATCAGTGCCGCCTCGCGCGGCCCGTTCGCGGGCGGCCGTCGCCCGCGGCGTCAGTTGACTTCGCAGAACCCCACGCCGGCGCCGACGATGCGGTCCGACGGGCACCACGGGCCGGCGACCCGCACCGGATGCGGCGACGGCTTCGCACGCTCCGCGATCGGCGCGACGGCGACGGGCGCGACGGCGACGGGCGTCAGCCCACGCACCGTCTCCCGTGCCTGCGTCCACGGCTCCGTCCGCGGCGACGCCGGCTCCGTCGCGCGAGGCGGTGCGATCGGCAAGGGAACGCCAGCGCTTGCGATGCGCTCGGCCGCGCGCGGCGGGACCGGAGCCGCAGCGGACGCGCTGCCGATTCCGAGGCGCAGGCGGAACCCGCGTGCCTCGGCGGAGGACGGCGTCGCCGCGAACGCGAAAGCGGTCGAAGCCGCGAGCACGATCCATCCGATCTGCGAGATCCTGCGCATCTGCCCCTCCGTCGATCCGGCAAGCCTGTGCCGGCGCGCGTTCACGAAGGCTCAAGAAACGGAGTCAACGGAATGCTTTCCCCGTGACGGGCGAGGACGGGCGGACGCGACGGCGATGGACCGCGCGCGCATCCTTTCCTCATCTGCGCCGTGCTCCTGCGACCTCATTTCCGTCATCCCTTGCGCCTTGCCTTTGCGTGCGACGCGAGCCACCTGTCTCGCCGATTCCCGCGGCTGCGATGCCGCTTCCTCGAAGCCCCGTGCGAGACCGTCCGGCGCCGTGCCGCGACGGGTCGGGGCGAAACCGTCTAGGAACGCCAACGCCATGTCGAAGACCCAGACCCTCCGCGGCGCGAGCGCGCTCGCCCTGGCGCTCGCGCTCGGCGGCAC
>NZ_VRUV01000124.1:0-10213 GCF_008039455.1 Methylobacterium sp. WL116 | reverse complement strand
CCTCAATCTGACGCAGCTTGAGCACGACCTGCTCCGCGTTCGTCTTCTGGCCTCGCCGCATGTCCAACTCCTTTGGTCCTGGCTGATCCTCTCAATCAGCCCGGTCCAAAGCCAGCCGGTCAGGTCATCGCCGCTGCTCCGTCCGTGCTCGAGCTCCCAGCATGAACGGACGCGTTCCTGCCTGTCGATCATCATCGTCGTTCGAAGACATCACGACGCCGACCTCGGTTCGAGCCGCCCCGGACCTCGGTCGCGGGGGTCGTGACGCGGCATCGTGGCAGATCGTTCGACGGAGACGTCGAGCCGACAGGACGCCGGTCACCGCGTCCCGCACGGGTTCCAGCCATGCCGCCAGCATCCGATCCGTCCGCCTCCGCCGTCGGCGATCCCCCAGCGCTTCACACCGGGCTTTCGAGGCAGACATGGCGATCGAGGATCGAGACGACCTGGATCAAGGCGCGCTCGACCGGTGCCGGATATCCTCTGATCGATCAGGCGATCGTCAGCTTGGGGACCTTCGTCCTCAACATCATGCTCGCGCGCCATCTTCCACCATCGGAGTATGGGCACGTTTCGATCCTGTTCGGCGTGCTGTTCCTGTTGCAGGTCGTGAACACGACGCTGGTCTTCTATCCGATGACCGTCAGATGCAGCGTCGCGCTCCCGGACAAGAGCAGGGCGCTGATCCATACGAGCTTGTTGATCCTCGTACCGCTCAGCATCCCGCTCTGCATCGGCCTCGCGGTCGTGAACCTCGCCAACGGACGTGCGGATCTGGCCCTGGCCGCCATCGCCTACTTCCTGTGCTGGCAGTTCCAGGAGTATTGCCGCCGCGCCCTGTTCGCGGAATTACGGTTTCGAGACGCCATCCTCGGTGACGCGATCAGCTACCTCGGCCAAACCTCGGTGGTCGTATCGCTGTTCTGGTTCGTCGAATCTCTGTCCATGTCCGCGATCTTCTGGGTGATGGCGCTGACGTCGGCCGTCGCGGCTTGCGTTCAGGCGCGCCAAGCCCGATTGACCCTGCCGAATGCAGCGGGGCTCGCCGGGACCTGGCAGGATTTCTGGCACATCGGGCGGTATTCGCTCACCAGCAACGTGCTCGGCATCACGCGCTTTCAGATCTTGAGCTGGACGCTCGCCCTCGCCTACGGTGCCGGCTCGACGGCATCGTATCAGGCGGCGCTCAACGTCCTGAACGTCGCAAACCCGGTCCTGTTCGCGCTGCTCAACCTGATCCCGCAACTCGCGGCGCGGGCGCACCTGTCCGGGAGATCCAGCGCCTGGAACGCGGCACGCAACTGCGCCCTCCTGGGTGCGCCTGTCATCTTCGCCTTGTACTGCAGCGCGCTGATCGAGCCGCGGCTCATCCTGTCGGCGTTCTACGGTGCCGGCTCATCCTATCTCGACCTCACCGGCCCTGTGAGGGTGCTCGTCCTCGCATTCATGGCCGGTTACGCGACCGAGGCGGTCTGCTCGTTCCTGCACGGGATCGATGCCCCGCGAACCGCTGTCGTGATCAACGGCATCGGCGTGGCGATATCGATCGTCGTCGGCCTCCCGCTGATCATCCTCCACGGCGTGATGGGTGCAGCCTTGGCGACGCTGATCTCGGCAATCGCGCGCTTGGTCGCCAGCCACATGATCCTGAAGAGGATGCTTCTCGAGGACCGTGTCGGACAGGTCATCTGACGAGACACGGGCCCCTGCCGAAGCCGGCCGAGCCGCCCCATGGGCGGTCGCGAGCTTGACGCTTGCCGCGACCGGCACCGTGTCCGGCGCTCCTTGGCAACCCCGCCGCTCGCCGACGCGGTGTTGCATTGGTGCCGGCGGGGGACGCCCTTCCCGGCGGGACGCCTTCTCTCGTCCGCAGGCACCGCAGCAAGCGAGGATCGGCGCTTCCTATCCGTCGGCAAGGGTTAGACGGGGAGACGCTTCAGCTCAACGCCGTCCTCGTCGCGGATCACCAACTCCCAGGTCTCGCTGGAAGGCGGCATTTCACCGCTCGCCCGCATCTCCTCGATCCCAGCCTCCGCCTGCTCGATCGCCTGATCGAGGCTGTCGGCTTCCACGCCGGCTTCGTCCCGGATCGCGATGTGGCTGCTCTCAAGATCGAAGCGAAAGCGTTGCGGCAAACCGACCTCCCGAGTTTCAAATTTTTTGGCCCCAGGCTCGTTACCGAGTCGTAAACAGCCGACTTTGCCGCGTTGCGCATCAGGACGGCTTAACCATGTCGCCATCCGCATCTGCACAAGCGCGCATCCGACAGCGGCCTACGTATTTTGATGAAATTTTTGCCCGCAAGTTGGCGTATCTATTGTTGCCTGCGCCGAACGGCTTAGGACGTAGTCGCCGCGACCTGTCTCCATATGAGGACGTGAAAATCGTGCCTACTGAAGCCGCACCGCAGGATGGGCCTCGGTCAGAGGCCGACGACATCAGATGCAGACAGGTTCGAGAGCACGTTCGGGCGGTGCTTCGCAAGCTCGTTGAGTATCGCATTCGAACGGACCCGACCAAATAGGGAGAGACGGCTTTCCGCACGCGCCGGAGGCATGAATTCTGATTTGCCGAACGCGATGAGCCAGGCAGAGGACCACTCTGGTACGACGCGCAATACTTACCGCAGAACGCGGAAGTGATGGAGTTGGGCTTTGGGAGTACCGCTCGACCTGATCGACGGGCTTTCCCGGGCCGATCGAGAAGACCGGCCATGGCTCGCGGACCGGGACACTCTGCCGAGGCGACGCGTCGACCTCGTCCGCGACGCAGGCGGGAAAGCACGGGTGGCCCTCACCGGGACGTGGGCGCCCGGCGCGACTCAGCGCGATCGGAAGGGGCTTCACATCGCTGATCGCGAGCGTGATCCGCTCGCGAACTCCTCCGGTCCCGACGTGACCCGGCAAACCTGAAGCGAGATCGCGCCCGGCGTCACAGTCGCGGTGACGCTCAACATCCCTCCCCGCCTCGAGCTTCGGCCTTTCGCATAGAGCGACCGCATGGCTCGAGCCCGAACAGCGGAACGCGGGAGGACGGCTCACACCGTGCTGTCCTGCACGCGCGAGGAGGTCGGTTTCCGTGATGGGGCAATGGCGGAAGCGTCGCCACACCGTCCGTCCGCATGCGTCGCCGAGCCATCCTTCGCCTTCGCCCGAGCTCATCCTCCGACCAGCCGAACCAAGCGGCTCCGTGCCATCCGCTCGCCCCGCCTTCGCCGCGCGACCAAGAATGAGTTTTCAGCTTCCGAGTCTGTCGGGAACATCGATCGCGAAGACGGAACCGCTGATTTGCCGATGCAACCGACGTCGAACATCCATGGGCGCCGAGCGTTGACGAGAAAATCTCAGGCGAAGGATCATCCACGATGGATGCAAGCAACATGAGACGCGCCCTATCGATCCTTTGCCTGACGCCGCTGTTCGGATCCGCGGTGAGCGCACAGCCGATCGATCAGCCTGTCGCGCGGGCCGCCCCGATCTACGCCTCGGCAGGCTGGGCGGGGCCGGGCATCATCGAACTGCGACCGCTCCAGCGTCCGTGCTGGAACGGCAGCCGATGGTACGGTCCCTACGGCTACATCTGCTATCGGACACGGACGACACGGCAGGGATTCCCTGTCGATGTCGCCCGTATCGGATACTGACGTTTCGGGCCGGAATCGGTTTAGGCCGCCCTCGTCTTCTTCGAAAGCGTGGTCGGTGGCCTCACCAACCGAACGGCGGGGGGGTCGGCCCGCGATAGGCTTGCGCCGGAAGGTCCGTCGACAGGGCGTCGCGTCGACTGGGGGGCGGTTGCGTCGCCGGGGCGCTCGAGGATGGGCGTGCCGGCGCAGGATCGGTGAGGTAGCGCGGCTGATCGAGCGCCTCGGATCCGGCAGCGCCCGGCCTCGGCACCACCGGGCGACCGGAATCGACAGCATAGTCCGCGGTGCCCCGATCCGGCGGGATGCTCACGAGGGTCCGGCTGCCATTGACGGTGACGAGCGGACGGGCGACCGCGGGCGGCGTCATCGTGGCGACGGGGTCCGGCGTGCTGGAAACCTGCACCTTCTCCGGCGCCCGTGCTGGGCGTGCGCGTCGCGGCGCCCGGGCGATCCGTTCGGGAAGAGCCGCGCCCAGGCGCAGGCGGGACAAGTCGCGGATCAGGGATTCGGACGAGCCGCGGCTGCAATGATGGACCCTGAGCGACGCGGAGATGCGGCCCGGCATCTCCGACGTGTCGCCCAATCCGATGCCGTGCAAATCCTCGATCCATTGCCACGCGAACGCGCAGCGCCCGTTCAGCGCGACGCCCACCGGGCCATAGGCGTTGCGCGCCGGCTCACGCGACACGCGGTACGGCCCGTCGGGCAGCTGGGCGAGTTCGGCGGCGATTCCGAGCCGCGTCGGCTTGGCCATGCCGGAAATGCCCGAGCCGGCGGTCCCCAAGCTCAGGTCGGCCCGGCTGCTGCCATCGCGGCCGAAGACGATCTTCTGATGCAGGGCGCCACGGCGGCGGGACTCGTCGACGAGAACGGCCGACCCGGCATCGGGGAGCGACACGAGCGGCACGCGCTGGGGCGATCCTTCGCCGGAGGCGTAGGCCGTCGCGACGAACGCGACCCGCCCGCGCGCCTCCTGCGCGGTGTTGCAGGCCGCCAGGAGACCGGTCAACAGCAGGATGCTGCCGGAGCGGCGCAGAGGCCGGCCGACACCGGGGAATGAGAACGGGATCATCGGTCCAGTCCCGTGCTGCGCGAATCGGTGCGAGATCTGTCGGACGCGGTGTCGAAGGGACCGAACCGATCGCCGTCGTGCGCCTCGGCGGTGCGGGATGGGTCCCCCTGCGTCGGGTTCGGGGCATCCGCATGGGCCAGCGTGCCGGCGGGCGGCAGCGGCAGCGCAGCCTGCGACGTCGGGCGGTCCATGCCGTTCCAGGCCGGCAGCAGGGTGAAGCCGTAACGTTCGTAGGGCATCGCCGGGACACCGGGCACGCGACGAGCAATCAGAGGTTGTAGCGCCTTGGCGTCGCGCAGAAAGTCCGCTTCGCGGCCACGTTCGGACGGCTCGGGGAAGCGGAACGGATTCTCGGCGGCGACCGGCAAGGGAAACTCGCCGCGCCGCACGGGCAACGCCCGGCCGAGGACCGTCGCCGGGACCGGCTTGGGGACGCGAACCTGAGCGGCGGCGGCTGCCCGCGCGGCCGGCGGGTCGCGGACGGGGTCGCAGGGTCCCGATGCTTGGGCGTCGGGCGCCGGCAAGACCAGATCCACCACCGTCGGGAACAGGCCATCGTAGCGGTTCACCACCTCGAGGAACTCGCGGGTCTTCTTCAGGCGGCTCAGGGTGAGCGCGTAGCCCGAAACGGCGGCTTCCTGGGGCTTCCACGCGCTCGCACGCTGGAACCAGTCCGCGGCGGCCTCGAACTGGCAAGCGTTGTAGGCGTACCAGCCCAACGCCTGCGCACCCTCGCCGGAGGTCATCATCAGAACGAGCTTGGCGAAGCGGTCGAGGCGGGCGGGATCGACGGCCGCGACCGGCGGCCGTGTCAGCCGGCGTCCCATCATGTCGAGGTAGAGCGCCGCGTTGGTCACGGACGGGCCACGCCACGCATAGGCGACTTCCTCGGCTTCGCGCTCCTGCCCCAGCTCGCGAAGCGAGAGGGCGAGGCCGGTCGCGATCCGCGCATCGCCCCCGCGGGCGATGGCGGCCTTGAACCAGTCGAGCGCCTCGCGGAACTGGCGGCGGTGATAGGCATACCATCCGAGCAGGCTGAGCTCGGCGGGGTCCGCCGCCTTGCGCACGGCGTCGCTCAGCGCCGCGAGGTCCGCCGGTTCGATCTTCCCGGCCGGCTCCTCGTGCAGCACGGCCGCGATCCGTGCCCGCGTGACGTCGGGGCGGATCGCCTGGAACTCGCTGCTCCCGTCGGCGGCGGAATGGCCCATGGCGAGCAGCGGCTCGACCTGTGCCATCGGCAGGTTGGCCATCGCCTTCTGGATGGTGGCGAGCCGCAGGGCGGTGTCGGTTTGACCGGTCAGGATGGTGCGGTAGGCGTTGACGGCCTGGGCCGTGTAGCCGGTGCGCGCGTAGGCCTCGGCGACGGTCCAGGCGATGTCGATGTCGAGGTTGCGCAGGGTGTCCGGTGCGGCGTCGACGCGGGCGCGGATCCGGTCCCAATCGCCCTTCGCCTCAGCGGCTTTGACCTCGCTGCGCAGGGTCCCGCGGTTGAGCTTGCGCGCGAGGTCGTCCGAGGGACGCCATTCGGGATCGGCCGCCTGCCGCGCGGCGATCGCCGCGCGCACCTCGTTGACCCGCCCCGCGGTGAAGAGGTCCCAGAGCGGAGCCTCCTCCGGGGGGCTCGGCTTCAGCGTGTCGAGGTCGGTCGGCACGGTCCAGTTGGGATAGCGCCGCCGCAGGCGGGCGATCTCGGTCTGCACCCGCTCGTTCTGGCGCTGCGCGGCGTAGTAGCGAAGCCCACTCTCGTCGACGATCTCCGACGACGGTGCGCTGGTCGCGCCGAGGATCACCGGCGCGCGCCGGTCGTCGCGCAGGACGGTGCTCGCCGCGTCCGGCGCGCCCTGTGCTCGCGCCTGGGTCGCCGTTCCCGCCACATCGAGGCTCAGGCCCGCCAGCAGCGACAGGGCTGCGCCGCCTCGTCTCAACGCCCGAGACATGAGCGATACCTCGTGTTGGCGGCGGCGAGCGCCAGGAGATGGAGGGTGGCGGGGTAGTAGTTCTCGGAGACGGCCGGCTCGGCGAAGCTCGGCGGCAGCGCGGCACCGGTCCCGGCGCAGGCGGCCAGGGCGGCCACGGCCGCGTAGCCGGGCTCCTGAAGCTGGCCCACCGTCTGGTCGCTGTTGATGTCGAGGATCGGCATGCCCGCGGAACCGGATGCGGACCAGAGCTTCACGAAGGGTTCGTAGGCCTTTCGGTCTTCGTATCCCGCCATCGCGAGATAGAGCGGCACACGGACCGCGTTGTAGGAGAAGGTCGCCGGAAAGCCCTCCGCCGGCTTCGGCACGCCGCCGCGCATCGCGATCCATTCGGTCGGCAGCCTCGACGTACCGAAGCGGGCGCGCGTCATCAGGTCGAGCCCGGCGGTATTCAGGCGTGCCCAATCGAACTCCGGCGCGAGCGCGGCGAGCCGCGGAAAGGCCGGGAACACCCAGTACGACAGGTTCACGACCGGGCCGTCCGCCCGGTCCTCGGCCGAGAAGCCGGCGATGGCCGGCAGGAGCAGGGGCCCGCCTTCCGCCTTGAACAGGACGGTGCGCCGCGCGACGTCGACGGCGATGCGGCGGCCCGCGAGGCGGTACCCCTCGTCCGACCAGGCCTCGGCGGCCTCGGCCAGGGCCCAGGCGACGAGGATGTCGCCATCGGTGGCATCGTTGACGTCGGCCACGCCCGGCCGCTTGTCCGGCTCCCAGCGCCAGGCGAGCAACGCGTCGGGACGGACCATCAGGTTGGCTCGGGTCCAGCCCCAGATGCGCTGGAAGGCGTCGCGGTCTCCCGCCGCGACGGCCAGCAGCATGCCGTAGCCCTGGCCCTCGCTGTGGCTGATGCGGCCGTTGCCGGTATCGACCACGCGGCCCTCGGGCGTGACGAAGCGGCTCCGGTAGCTGCGCCAGGCACCGATATCGCCGATCGCGTTGAACATCGTCGGCGGTCCAGCCGGGCGGGACGATGCCTCACCGACGCCGTCCGGCGGCGCGGGCGCCTGCGCCGCCGCCGGCAGCGCGAGGAGAGGAACCAGGAGAAGGGCGGCGAGGCGCCGGCGCAAGGGGCTCATCGGTCGGACTCCCGGTCGTCCCCGTCGGCGTCCCGCCGCGCGTCGGGGATCGGCTGGCTCCTGCGGCCGACTCCGCGGAGCATCGCCTGCGTGCTGAGGCCGAGAAGGACGGCCGCCGCGAGCAGGGTGAGGACGAAGGTGTTGGGATTGGTCGAGAACCACCCCGCCAGCACGAGGCGCGTGTTCTCGAAGGTCCGCGGAACGGTCTCCACGATCTGGCCCTGGCGCGCGGCGAAGGTGGTCAGGGCACCGTCGTTGGCGTCGAGGGCGGCGACGCGTCCCTCGAGCTGGTTCCACACGACGGGAGCGCTCAGGCAGATGGCGGAGGCTTGAAGGGCGGCACCGTTGGGTGCGGTGAAGACGGTGATCGCCGTGTCCGGATCGTGGCCCGCCATGCCCTGGCCGACGACGAGGGATGCTCCGATGCCGATCGTCACCGGATCCTCGCGCACCTGATCCGTGAGCCACCCCGTCGCCGCGGCCATGGTCTCGGTTGCCGCGCTGCCGAGCCTGCCCGTTGCGTTCGACAGCATGTCGCCGACGGAGTCGCGGTTACGCACCGCGGTGCTCCAGGACGAGACGAGATCGCGGGTCTCGCCGTCGCTGTCCGCGTCCCGGGCGCGGCGCGGCATCACGAGAGCGGTCCGCGAGGCGGACGCCGGCAGGGCGCAGGCCGGCGGCACGTCGTTGCGGAGACGGTCGAGGCTGAGGCCCGGGGTCGCATCGGGCTGGGCGGGCGACGGCAGCGCCGTCGCCCGCGTCTCCCAGATCCGCCGGATCTGCTCGGGGTCGAGCCCGACCGCGCGCAGCACCTCCGGATCGAGGGCGCGGGCCGGCGCCACGACCACCGTCGGCGCCCTGCGCAGAAGCGCGTTCTCGTTTCCGATCTCGAAGTCGATGGGGCGACCTGCGGCGAGCGCGAGACGGACCGCGATGGTGGCGGCGGCCGACATCGATTCGCGGTCCGGCGTCGGCACCACCAGCCGCGGCCGTTGCGCGGTCCGAAGGTAGGGCAATCCACCGCTGGCGGTCGCCGCGAGTTCCGGCAGGCGCAGCGCGCGCGCGAGGGGGGGAAGCGTCAACGTCGTGTCGTTGAGGAACAGGAAGCGCTTCGCCTCGACCCCGCTGTCCTCGCAGGTCCGGTCGGCCCGCGACGGCAGCCGCGCCGTGATCTCGATACGGTTCCGGCCGGGTCGCCAGCGGCCGAGCGGCAGCGGCATCGCCAGGCTGCGGAAGACCTCGCCCTCGGCGCGGGGGAGCGTGTCGCTCGCGACGTTGCGCCCGTTGACGTCGACGATGACCTGCGCGCCGGTCTCGAGGCCGGCCGCATAGCCGCCCGCCATCGACAGGATGGCCTTGCCGTAGTCGGCCGGGATGAAGTCGACGGGGAGGGTCACGTCGAAGCCCGTCCGGAACAATCGCCCGGAGAACTCGCGATTCTGCACGCCGAAGCGGGACAGGGGCACCGTGGTGCCGCCGCCGAGCTCCAAGCCGCGGGCGAGCGCGAGCTGGCGCAGGCCCTGCGGGCTGCCTTCGGCGACGCGCGAGGCGGAGGCGGTGAGCACCCCGCCGGCGGATTCGATCTCGGCGGCTCCGCTGCCGGGCACGATCAGGGTCGCGGCCCGCTCCGCGTTGGCCGGGAGGAAGACGAGCGCCTGCCCCGTCGCGGCCTGGGCCGCATCGATGCCGGGCAGATCCCGCAATTCGTCGGCCGAGCCGATGACCAGGTTGAGGCCCGCAGGCCCCTGGAGCGGTGCCCCGAACTCGACGGAGACGTGGGCGTAGCGGCCCGCGAGCGCGACGCGCTGCACCAGGGCGATGATCTTCTCGAAGGTCGAGAACCCCGGCTTGCTCCGGAGCACCACGCGCAGCGGCACGAGGCCGCGCGCATCCGGTGCCACCGCGGGCAGGTCGCGCAGGGACCGCACGGTTTCGACACCCGCCGGCATCACGAGACCGGTCCAGGACGGGTCGATTTGGGTCCACAACTCGTAGGTTGCGGCCAGCGAGCAATCCACACGGTGACGCTGGACCGCCGAGATGGCGATCGCATTGTACCCGGCCTTGAGCACGCCCGCGGGGATGTCGAACTCGATCACCTTGACGGCACCGGGCGCCTTGATCGGCGTACGGCCGAGGACGACGTCGTTGACCGCCGCGGTCAGGAACGAGGCTTCCGGGACCACCGAGATGGCGGCGAGGTAGCCGACGCGAAGCCGCAGCCGCTCGCGTGCCTGCTCGGCCGTGACGTAGACCGGCCATTGCAGGGCGTCCTCCTCGCCGCTGAGCCGCAGGCTCTCTCCGGTCGCGGGAAGCGGGCGCTGGGGCAGCGATACGGCGGCCTGCGACACGGGGACCGGCGTCCCGGCCTCCGGGCCGTCCGGCGACGGGCCCTCGGCCCGGCGCGGGGGGCGTGCCGCCTCGTCCGCTCCGGGGATCGTCAGGG
>NZ_VRUV01000123.1:0-10331 GCF_008039455.1 Methylobacterium sp. WL116 | reverse complement strand
GGGCCGGGCGCCGCGCGGATCGCGGCGGCGTTGGCCAAGCTCGGCTGAGGCCGATCAGTTCACCGCCTTGAACTCGCCTTCGAGGCGCAGGACGACCTCGTCGCCGAGCATCGGCAGGTAGGCGTCGATGCCGAAGTCCGACCGCTTCAGCACGGCGCGGCCGTCGAAGCCGACGGTGTAGGCCTTGTCGACGGGATGGATGCCGGCCTGGTTGAAGGTCGCGTCGAAGGCGACCGGCTTGGTGACGCCGCGCAGCGTCAGGTCGCCGGTGACGCGCGCCGTGGTCGGGCTCGTCGCCTCGACCGCGGTGGCGGCGAAGGTCGCGCTCGGGAACTTCGCGGTGTCGAAGAAGTCGGGCGCCTTGAGATGCGCGTCGAGCTTCGGGTTCACGCCGGTGATGCTGTCGGTGCCGATCGTGACCTTGAGCCGGATCTTGGTCGCGTCCTTGGGGTCGAGGGTCGCGTCGCCGGTGACGTCGGTGATCTGCCCGTAATAGGTCGAGAAGCCGAGATGGCTCAGCGACCAGGTGATCTTGGCGTGGTCGGGATCGAGGCGGTAGGTGCCCGGCCGGACCTGCGTCGGGTCGGCGCTGGGGGCAGTCGCGGTGTCGGCGGCCCGCGCCGGCGAGAGGGCGAGCGTCTGGGCGAGTGCCAGGGCGAGGAGAAGCAAGGGTCCGCGCATCGGGATCGCCTGGGTTGTAACCGACCGTTTCCCTGCCCTGATCCCACGAAGCTCGGCCGCTCTCAAGACTGGCCTGCAGAAAGACTCGCCACGCTTCGCCGGATGGCGGCGATGCGCGGCATTCTGTAGGCAGCGGACGGCACGCTGGACGCGGCAGCGCGAATGATCGGGATTTCATGATCGGGAAGCTCAAGGGCGTGGTCGATTCCTACGGCGGGGATTTCGTCCTGCTCGACGTCCAGGGAGTCGGGTACGAGGTGCATTGCTCGGCGCGCACGCTTCAGCGCCTGCCGAAGCCCGGCGAGCCGGCCGTCCTTTCGATCGAGACGCATGTCCGCGAGGACATGATCCGCCTCTACGGCTTCCGCTCGGATGCCGAGCGCGAGTGGTTCCGCCTGCTCCAGACCGTGCAGGGCGTCGGCTCCAAGGTCGCCCTCGGGCTGCTCTCGGTGCTGGAGCCGCCTCAGCTCGCCTCGGCGATCGCCACGGGCGACAAGACCGCCGTCGCGCGTGCGCCCGGCGTCGGCCCGCGGCTGGCCGCCCGGCTGGTGGCCGAACTCAAGGACAAGGCGCCGGCCTTCGCGCCGATCGATCCGGCACTCATCGCCTTGTCGGGCGCGGTCGAGAACCGCTCCGCGCCCCAGCCCGTCGCCGACGCGATCTCGGCGCTGGTCAACCTCGGCTACGCCCAGCTCCAGGCCTCGGCCGCGGTCGCCGCTGCCTTGAAGGCTGGCGGCGAGGACGCCGAGGCGAAGGTTCTCATCCGGCTCGCGCTGAAGGAGCTGGCGCAATAGGGAGCCGCGAAACGCGACGACGCGATCCAATCGTGCGCTCGTGATCGCCGGAGCCTTGACCCATACGGTGCCGGATGGCATGTGGCGTTCGCTAACACGTTGAAAACGCTTAGTTTTCAAGAGTTCTAAACTGGCGACGGTCGAGGACCGGGACGACGCACGGCGAGCGCTCTCGAACGATTCGAGGGCGTCGAAGGAAACGAGCCTCCAGCCATCGGGTTTTGGATCGTATGATCGTCTGTTCCTGCAACGTCCTCTCGGATGGCGCCGTGCGCGGGTGTCTCGGCCCGGGTTCTGGCTGCCCACGCACGCCGGCCCAGGTCTACGCCTGCCTCGGCTGCAGCCCGAAATGCGGGCGTTGCGCCCGCACGATCCGCTCGATCATGCAGAACGCCCTCGCCGCCGCGGCGCTCGAGGCGGGACAGGACGCCCATGCCTGCGCGACGGGTTGCGCAACCGGCTGCAGTTTGGGAAAGGTCCAGCCTGCAGAGGAGGGGATCGCCGCCTGAGGCGTAGCCCGGCTTTTCCCTCGCACGGCCAAGGGGAGAACGGGTTTCATGAAGGGCGACATCAAAGTCATCGAGTATCTCAACCGCGGCTTGCGCAGCGAGCTGACCGCTGTGAGCCAGTACTGGCTCCACTTCCGGATGCTCAACGACTGGGGCTACATCGACCTCGCCAAGTTCTGGCGCAAGGAATCGATCGAGGAGATGAACCACGCAGACCGGTTCGTCGACCGGATCCTGTTCCTCGACGGCTTCCCCAACCTCCAGGAGCTCGATCCCCTGCGGATCGGCCAGAACGTCGAGGAGATCATCGCCTGCGATCTCGCCGCCGAGTGCGAGGCCCGCGCGCTCTACCTCGAAGCCGCCAAGTACTGCGATTCGATCAACGACCGGGTGTCGAAGCGCCTATTCGAGGATCTGGCCGAGGACGAGGAAGGCCACATCGACTTCCTCGAGACCCAGCAGGAACTGATCCGCCAGATCGGCCTGCCGCTTTACGCCCAGCGCCACGTCGGCGGCCTGGAGCCGATCGCCCCCGAAGCCGAATGAACGGGATGCGGGATCGCCGGGGACCTCCGGCGATCCCGCGCGATGCTCAGTAGAGCCGGGTGCGGTAGGCCTCCTCGGTCGAGCGCTCGGCATCGGCGACGCTCACGGTGCCGGTCTGCTCGGCGAGGATGCGCCCGAGGCTCGGGAAGCTCTTGCGCTCGACCTGCGCCTCCGGCGACCACAGCTTGGCCCGCATCAGCGCCTTGGCGCAGTGGAAGAACACCTCCTCCACCGCGACGCGCAGACCCGTCACCGGGACCTTGCCCTGGGCGACCAGGGGCGCGAGCATCTCGGCCGACGTGACCAGCGCCGCGCGCCCGTTCACCCGCAGCGTCTCGTCGATGCCCGGCACGAAGAAGATCAGCCCGACCCCGGGATTGCCGAGCACGTTGCCGAAGCTGTCGACGCGGTTGTTGCCGCGGCGGTCCGGGATCAGCAACGTCGCGTCGTCGAGGATCCGGACGAAGCCGGGAGCGTCGCCGCGCGGGCTCGCGTCGGCCCGGCCTTCCGCGTCCATCGAGGCGAGCACCAGGAAGGGCGAGAGCGCGATGAAATCGCGCGCGAAGTGATCGAGCCGCGGGAGCACCTTGTGCTCGGCCATCGGCCTGATCGCGCCGACATGCGTGCGCAACGCCTCGGGAACGCCGAGAATCGTGTCGTCGATCGTCCCGCTCAAGCGGCATCCTCCGGGTTCGGGCCGTCGCGGCCCTCTGACATGGCCTCGAGCCGGCCGGCACGCGCGATCGCCGCGCGAGACCGGACCGGCTCCGACCGAGCCTGCACCTCGGCCCCGGGCTGCACAACCCGCGCCACGGCCTGGCGACGGCCGACGCCGGTGTCCGTCGATGTCGTCGGCAAACCTGCATCGGAGCCTTGACGGCGCGACCGCCCGGCCCTTGATCCTCGCCGCGACGATCGAGAGGCAGGGCGCATGATCGAATCCGCATCGAACGAACGGCTGCCCCCGGCGCTGCGCGGCACGCTGGCCCTGCCGGTGATCGCCGCGCCGCTGTTCATCGTGTCGGAGCCCGACCTCGTAATCGCCCAGTGCCTGTCGGGCATCGTCGGGTCGTTTCCAGCGCTGAATGCCCGGCCGGCCGAACGCCTCGACACCTGGCTGTCGCTCATCACCGGCACGCTCGCCGCGGCGCGGGCGGCCGAGCCGACGCGGCGGATCGCGCCGTTCGCGGTCAACCAGATCGTCCACGCCTCGAACGACCGGCTGGCCCGGGACGTCGCCGCCTGCGTCGCCCACGCGGTCCCGATCGTCATCACCTCACTCAGGGCGCCCGACGCCGTGGTGCGGCCGATCCACGGTTACGGCGGCGTGGTGTTCCACGACGTCACCACCGTCCGGCACGCGGAGAAGGCGCTGGAGGCCGGCGTCGACGGGCTGATCCTGGTCTGCGCCGGCGCGGGCGGGCATGCCGGCACGCTGAGCCCATTCGCCCTGCTCGGCGAGGTGCGGCGCTTCTACGACGGGCCGATCATCCTGTCGGGGGCGATCACCACCGGCAGCGCGATCCTCGCCGCACAGGCGATGGGCGCCGACCTCGCCTACATGGGCACGCGCTTCATCGCGACGGCGGAGGCCAACGCCGCCGACGGCTACAAGGCGATGATCGCGGAAAGCGCGGCCGCCGACATCCTCTACACCCCGTTCTTCACCGGCGTGCCCGGAAACTACCTGAGCCCCAGCATCCGCGCCGCCGGGCTCGATCCCGAGAGCCTGCCGGATGTCGACAAGAGCGCGATGAACTTCGGCAGCAGCCGGGCGAAGCCGTGGCGCGACGTGTGGGGTGCCGGCCAGGGCGTCGGGACGATCGCGGACGCGCCGCCCGTGGCGGACGTGGTCGCACGGCTCGCGCGCGAATACGCGGCTGCCCGCGCACGCCTGGGGGCCGCAGCCTACTCGGCTGCCTGAGGCCAAGGCAGTCGCCGATTTCGGGCGGCCTGCACATCCGGACCGTCCGCCTCGGCCAGTTCCGTCCGGCTGCGGCCGTTGCGCTTGGCGCGGTAGAGCGCGAGGTCGGCCCGGCGCATCAGGTCGTCGAAACGCTCATGTCCCGGCGTGCTCACCGCCACGCCGATGCTGCAGCTGACCTCGAGGTGCGGCAGCGTCGGCAGGCGCAGGGCGGCGAAGGCGCGGCCGAAGCGGACCGCCTCGCGCCGGGCGGCCTCCGGGGTCTGGACCGGGATCAGGCACGCGAACTCCTCGCCACCGAGCCGGCCGAACGCGCGATCGCCCGGCAGCAAGGCCCGCCCCAGGGCGCAGAAACCGACCAGCACCCCGTCGCCGACCGCGTGGCCGTAGGTGTCGTTCACACGCTTGAAGTGATCGAGGTCGAACAGCAGCAGCGCGCTCGGCAAGGGCCGCGCCAGCATCGCCTCGGCCTCCAGCACGAAGGCGCGGCGGTTGGCGATGCCGGTCAGCGGATCGACCGATGCGGCGAGCCGCTGTGCCCGCTCGGCCCGCTCCTTGGTCAGCGCCATGAAGGTGAAGGCGATGGCGATCGTGAACAGCATCGCGGCAAAGCACAGGATCGCGACCCAGCGCGATTGCAGGGCGTCTGGGCTGGTCGGCAGGGGGGCGAGGAAGGCTGCGGGGATCCGAACCGCGTAGCAGAGCCCGTAGATGCACAGCAGGATCATCGCGGGGTAGCGCGAGACCAGCCGTTCCGCCCGGCCGCGCCAGATCTCGTAGGCGCTCGCCGCGCAGAAGAGGGTTGCGATCGACGAGGCAAGGACGACCCGCGCCGCGATCGAGCCGTAGAACGCCGGGACGAGGCAGGCCGCCGCGAAGGCGCCGCCGCTCAGGATCGCGATCGACAGGCGCAGGCTCCGCCCCTCGAAAGCCCGCACGCCGCTCCAGATCAGACCGTAGGCGGCGATCATCATCGCGTTGGCGACGCCGATGGAGAGCCAGTCGGGGATCGTGCCGCGCAGGGCCAGCCCGCCGGAGGCGATCGCGCCGACGAGGTGCGCGACGCCCCAGATCGCGAGGGCGTGCGTCCGACGTGCCTGGACCCACGACAGCACGAAGAGCACGCCCACGAGGAACGTGAGGACGAAGGTCACCAGTAGAAGGGTCGCGATGTCGAGACGCATGGTCCGCTTGACGTCTCCCGACGATCACTCCGATGGCCGAGACCACACATGTGATACGGCACCCGAAACTGAGCACAACATCAAACTAGAGCATAAACAACATCTAAACGCCCGTATCAGACCTGACTGATATCAAAACTCCATAACATAGGTTATCGGGATGACGGGCCAAATCCTTCATCCGTCGCCACGCTTGCTCCCCGTCGGCTCCAGCGGCGTGATCCGCAGGGTCGTGATGCGATTCTTCGCCTTGCGCAGGACCTGGAAGCGGAAGCCGTGGAAGTTGAAGGCGGTTCCCTGGTCGGGGATGGCGCGCGCCTCGTGGATGACGAGCCCGGCGATGGTGGTCGCCTCCTCGTCCGGCAGGTTCCAGTCCATCGCCCGGTTGAGGTCGCGGATCGGCACGCCGCCGTCGACGTTGACCGAGCCGTCGCCCTGCGGCCGCACGCCCGAGACGGTGACGTCGTGCTCGTCGGCGATGTCGCCGACGATCTCCTCCAGGATGTCCTCCAGGGTGATGAGGCCCATCACCTCGCCGTACTCGTCGACGACGAGGGCGAAGTGGGTCTTCTTCGAGAGGAAGGCCTTGAGCTGGTCGCGCAGGCTGGTGGTGTCCGGCACGAACCAGGTCTCGAGCGCCAGCGCCTCGACCTTGAGGCCGGACGCGTCGCCGCCGGCCGCGTCGAGGGCCCGGAGCAGGTCCTTGGCATGCAGCACGCCGACGACGTTCTCCGTGGTGCCGCGCCACAGCGGCATCCGTGTGTAGGGCGAGGCCAGCACCTCGCGCACGATCTCCTCGGAGGGCAGGTCGGCGTTGATGATCCGCATCTTGGTGCGGTGGACCATCACCTCCGAGACCGAGAGGTCGTTGAGGTCGAGCAGGCCGCCGAGCATGTCGCGCTCGGCCTTGGCCACCCCGCCCTCGCGGTGCAGCAGCGCGACCTGCCCGCGGATCTCCTCGGTCGGTGACAGGATCGACTGGTGGTCGCCGATCGTGACGCCAAACGGGCGCAGCATCAGCCGCACCAGGCTCTCGATCGCGAGCGCCGCCGGGCCCATCACCGTGACCGCGAAGGCGACGGGGCGGGCCATCATCAGGGCCGCCTTGTCGGGCTTCGAGATGGCGAGCGTCTTCGGCAGCACCTCGGCGAAGACGATCACCAGCACCGACATGCCGACGGTGGCGTAGATGACGCCGCTCTTGCCGAAGACCGCGGTCAGCACGCTCGTCATGAAGGCGGAGGCGCCGATCGCGACGATGTTGTAGCCGATCAGCATCGCGCCGATGAAGCGCTCGCGGATCGCCAGGATGCGGTTGACGATGCCCGCCCGCGCATCCCCCGCCTCCTCCAGGGAATGCATCCGCGCGCGGGACGCGGCGGTGAAGGCGGTCTCCGCGCCCGCGAAAAAGGCCGAGAGCAGCAGCGAGATCACGACGATGCTCGCGGCCAGCCAGAGGTCGGTGTGGGTTTCCATCGCGCCGGGTTTTCGAGCTCATGCCGTCGCGGCAGGCTCGGGATCGAGGCGCGACGGCGACATCCCTCATAGGGGATTCGGCGCCGGATTGCCCTATCGCCGGGCGCGTAGGGTCAGGATTTGGCCGGCACCGCCGGTCCCAGGCGCGGCACGGGGCGCGGCAGCGCCCGCGCGGCGATGCAGGCGAGCGTCGCGAGGCCGAGGAGGAAGCCGAAGGGGAGGCTCGTCGCCGCCATCGCCGGGCGCAGCAGCGCGACGAAGGGGGCGGCGAGCATCAAGGCCCGCTCGCGGTCGTGCAGGCCGCCGGCGCGGTGGGCGGCGATCGCGAGGAGGATCGTCGCCGGAACCAGAGGGACGAGGTCGTAGACCGGCACGTAGGGCGAGACCATCGGAGCCGCGGCGAGCAACGTCGCGGCGCGCAGGCCGAGGTCGCCGTTGCCGGCCCAGACCCGCCAGGCGACCGCGAGCGCCGCGAGGCTCGCGCCGATCTGCAGCGTCCAGGCCGCTGCGAACGAGCCGCCGGCCAGCCGGACCGCGCCGAAGGCGCTGGCGTTGAGATCGAGGCCGGCGCCGGCCTCCTGCAGGATGATCCGGTTGGTCTCCGACAGGCTCGCGACGAAGGCCTGCCAGGGCGCGAGCCCGAACAGGACGACCGAGGCGAGGCACAGGGCCAGCGCCGTGGCGAGGCAGGCGGCGAGCGCCTGTCGGCGGCCCGTCATGAGCAGCAGGAACGGCGCCAGCGCTGCGAGTTGCGGCTTGTAGGCGACGAGCCCGAAGCAGAGACCGGCGAGCCAGGGCCGCCGGTCGACCAGCATCGCTCCGAGCGTCAGCAATCCAGCGGTGACGAGGCCGTTCTGGCCGTACGCGAGATTGCAGAGCACCAGCGGGTGCGCGAGCCCGATCAGTACCGCGTCGCGCCGCCCGGTCGCACGGTGGAGCGCAGCGGCGAAGATCGCGAGCGAGAGGGTGATCCAGACGAGGAAGGCCCCTTGCGGGCTCAGCAACGCAAGGGGGGACGCCGCCAGAAGGAACACCGGCGGGTAATGCCACGCGAACCGGCATTCCGGCCCGAAGGCCGCAGCGAGGTTCTGAAGGTGCACCGGCAGGTCGTAGGCCTCCGTCGCGCGTCCGCCCAGCGCCGTCCGGCCGACCACCCAGACCTGGGCAAGATCGCTGCCCATCACGTCGCCGAGCCAGTTGTGGCGCGGATCGGGTCCGGTGCCGAAGGCGAGGTAGGCCAGCGCTAGGATCGTCGGAACCAGGAATGCGGCGGCCAGGCGCGCGAAGCGGAGCAGGCCGGCATCGTCGGCGAGACGTTCCCGCAGGCTGGCCGCGAAGCGCTCCGACGCGCTGACACCCTGCGACGCGCCCATGGTCCGACCCGAATCCTGGCCGAGCGCCAGCGCGGCGACGATAGGGCCGCGAGGTTCCGCCGCGGTTAATGCGGATCGGGCTCAGCCGGCCCGCAGCTCGTCCTGCAGGAAGGCGCGCACCGCGTCCCGCTCGATTCCCGGCGCGATGAAGCTCCGGCCGATGCCGCGGGCGAGGATGAAGGTCAGCGCGCCATCCTTCACCTTCTTGTCCTGCGCCATCGCGTCGAGCAGCGCGTCGGCGTCGCCGCAGCCGCCGGGCACGGCCTGGAGGGTGGTCGGCAGGCCGGCGAGCGCGAGGTGGTTGGCGACGCGGCCCGCATCCTGGCCCGCGCACAGGCCGAGACGGGCCGAGAAGCGGAACGCCAGCGCCAGCCCGATCGCGACGCCCTCGCCGTGGACGAGGCGGGCCGACTCGTAGCCGGTGAGGCGTTCCAGCGCGTGGCCGAAGGTGTGGCCGAGATTCAAGAGGGCGCGCTCGCCGTCCTCGCGCTCGTCGCGGACGACGACGCCGGCCTTGGCGCAGCAGCAGATCGCCACCGCCTCGTCGCGCTCCGGCCCGCCGGAGAAGATCCCGCGCCAATGGGCCTCGCACCAGTCGAAGAAGCCGGCATCGCCGATCAGCCCGTACTTGGCGACCTCGGCGTAGCCCGCCCGCATCTCGCGCTCCGAGAGTGTGTCGAGGGTCGCGGTGTCGGCGAGCACGAGGCGGGGCTGGTGGAAGGCGCCGATCAGGTTCTTGCCGAGCGGCGAATTGATCCCGGTCTTGCCGCCGACCGAGGAATCGACCTGGGCGAGCAGGCTCGTCGGCACCTGCACGAAGCGCACGCCGCGCCGCAGGGTCGCCGCGGCGAAGCCCGCGAGATCGCCGACGACGCCGCCGCCGAGGGCGACCACGAGGTCGCCGCGCTCGACCTTGTGGGCGAGCAGGCCGTCGCAGACCGACGCGTAGGTCGCGTAGGATTTCGAGGCCTCGCCCGGCGCCACCGCGACGAGTGCGGAGCGCAGGCCCGCTTCCTCCAGGCTCCTCCGCAGGGCGTCGCCGTAAAGCGAAGCCACGGTCTCGTCGCTGACGATCACCGCCGCCTTGCCGCCCAGCGCCGCCACGCGCGCGCCGGCGCCGGCGATGAGGCCGCGCCCGATCAGGATGTCGTAGTCGCGGCCCCGGTCGAGGGGGACGTGGACGGCGAGGGGCTCGGTCATGACAGCTTCACTGCGCGGCGACCGCGCGGCTCTCGTCCGGCGGGTTGAGGTAGGCGTCGAGGGCTTCGAGCACGTCCTGCACGACGCGGTCGTGGGCGACGTCGCGGGACAGCGCGGTCACGTCGGAGGCGGCATAGACCGGATGGCGCAGGTCCATCAGGTCGCGCATGGTCCGCTCGGGATCCTCGGTCTGGAGCAGCGGGCGGTTGCCGCGCTTGCGCACCCGCCGCATCAGCACGTCGAGCTCGGCCTTGAGCCAGACCGACACGCCCGATTCCGCGATCCGCGCGCGGGTCGACTCGCGCATGAACGCGCCGCCGCCGGTGGCCAGGACCAGAGGCCCCGCCCGCAGCAGGCGCGAGATCACGCGCTCCTCGCCGTCGCGAAAGCTCGGCTCGCCGTAGATCGCGAAGATGTCGGGGATGGTCAGGCCGGCGGCCGCCTCGATCTCGATGTCGGCGTCCTTGAAAATCAGGCCGAGCCGGCTCGCGAGGCGGCGGCCGACGGTGCTCTTGCCCGCTCCCATCAGGCCCACGAGCACGATCGAGCGCGAGCCGAGGGCCCGGCGCAGGCGCGCTTCGATCGGATCGCCCATCGGCTCGGGCGTGGTCATCGGGCGGGGCTCGGCATGGACGGCAAAGGGC
>NZ_VRUV01000122.1:0-10378 GCF_008039455.1 Methylobacterium sp. WL116 | reverse complement strand
TCGCTGACCGCGCCGCCGACGGCGCCCTCGCAGCCGATCGTGGCGGTCTCGGCGCTGCGGCCGTCCTGCATCGCGATCAGCAGGGTCACGACCGTCTGCCGGCAGGGAAACGTGATCGCGCCGACCTCGGCGCCGGTGGCGAAGAGCACGTCGCCCTTCTCGTAGGCGGCCGGCTCGAGATGCGGCGCCAGCAGGGCGCGGTCGGCGCCGCGCAGGCTCTCGAGCAGGCGGTTGCCGTCGAACGGGGAGGAAGACGCGACCGACATGCGATTCGACGGTGGAGGGCGGATCGTCACAACCTACAGGAGCGACCCGGCCGCAGTCCGTCCATTAGTGGACAGAAGACGCGCGAATTCGATGATTTTTCGACATTTGCGCGCGGCTGCGCCGGCGCGATCGCGCGTCGGCGGGAAGCGCTTTCAGAGGGGTGCCGGCCGGCTTTCTACTTGCCGGTGCAGAGGCCCTGCTCGGAGAGGCGGCGGTGCTCGCGTGGGTCGCAATCGGTCGAGAGGAACGAGGCCCACTCGGCCGGCGTCCCGTAGAAGGCGTTGCGGTCGACGTCGCCGCGCACCCCCGGCACGCGGCCGGTCGAGGTGAACTGCCACAGCATCCACTTGCGGTTGGCGAAGCGCTGCTCGGGCTCGGCTGCGGTCGAGCGCAGCCAATGCGGGTAATCCGGCAGCTCGCCCTCGAGCACGTCCTTGTGGAAGGTGATGTCGGTGTAGATGATCGGCCGCTTGCCGGTGTACCGCTCCATCTCCTCGAGCATGTAGGTCGTCATCGCCAGGGCCTGCGCCTTCGGCAGCTTCTTCGGGCAGGTCTGCGAATGGCCGTTCCACTCCACGTCCAGCACCGGGGGCAGGGCGGTCGGGTCGTTGGGGACGTTCTTTTTGAACCAGTCCATCTGCTCCTTGGCCGAGCGGCACCAGAACACGAAGTGGTAGGCGCCGCGCGGCACGCCCGCCTGGCCGGCGGCGTCCCAGTTTGCGCGGAAGCGGTCGTCGACGTGGTCGCCGCCCTCCGTCGCCTTGATGAAGGCGAACTGGGTGCCGGCGGCGCGCACCGAGGCCCAGTCGACCGGTCCCTGCCACTTCGAGATGTCGATGCCCTGGATCGGATGGCTCTTGGCCCGCGCGACGCCCGGATGGGGCTTCGCGTCGCCGTTCGTCGGGTAGAAGTCGTTGTTGGAGGCGCAAGCCGCGAGGCTCGCCAGAAGCGTCGCCGCCAGGATGCGCTTGGCGACCGCGCGCAGGCCGGCCGAGGTCGAGGCGAGATCCACGGGACGAGCATTCCTCAGCGACATCGATGCCCGGCCCGCCATCTGGTGAAGCGCCACAACAGAGCTATTCGATGGCCCCGGGGCGGTTAACAGACTTTTGCCGTCAATGCGGCGGAATTCCGGAACCCGTGTCGGACGAGACACATGACCGCGTGGAGCGCGTCCGCGCCGGCCCGCGCGCCGCGGGTTAAGTCACGCTGCCGCCTCGCTTCTTCGGAGGGCTCGGGTTGGGTAAGGTTCTGTTCACCATAGGTTACGAAGGGCTCGATCCGGAGCGCCTGACCGCCGCCCTCCGCGAGGCCGGATGCGGCCTGCTCGCGGACGTGCGGGCGGTCGCCAACTCGCGCAAGCGCGGGTTCTCGAAGGGGGCGCTCAAGGCCGGGATCGAGGAGGCGGGCCTCGCCTACGCCCACCTGCGCAGCCTCGGCACGCCGAAGGCCGGGCGCGAGGCGGCCCGCGGCCACGACGCGGCGCTGATGCGCAGGATCTACTGCGAGGCCGTGCTCGACACCGCCGACGGCGGCCTCGCCCTCGATGCGCTCGCCGGGATGGCCGAGGCCGCGCCGACCTGCCTGCTCTGCTTCGAGCGCGCCCCCGAGCGCTGCCACCGGCGCGTGCTCGCCGAGCGCCTGGAAGCCCGCGGCTTCACCACCGTCGACCTGTTCGGGTGAGATCCGCCTTCGGAGGCGACGAGGCTCGGCCGCAGGCGCGAACGTGGGCCGCCGCTGCGGCGGATGCCTCCGACCCGGGTCGAAGGCGCCGAGCGTCACGCGTCGGGCCGGCCTTCGCAGAAGCGCCGGAACGCCTCCAGGGTCTCGCCGCTGACATGGTGCTCGATGCCCTCGGCGTCGCGCCGCGCGGTCTCGGGGCTGACCCCGAGGGCGCACAGGAAGCGCTCGACGATGCGGTGGCGCTCGCGCGCCTGGCTCGCGAGCGCCCGTCCGGCCTCGGTGAGGAACACGCCGCGATAGGGGCGCTGCTGCACGAGGCCGTCCTCGGCCAGCCGCTTCAGCATCTTGGCGACGGTCGGCTGCGCCACGCCGAGGCGGGCGGCGATGTCGACCTGGCGCGCCTCGCCGCCGTCGCCGATCAGGTCGGCGATCAGCTCGACGTAGTCCTCGACGAGCTCGGAGCGCCGGGCCTCGCGGGCCTGCCGGAAGCTCTCGACATGGACCTCCGGGTCGATGAGCGCGGGCTCGGATCGTGGCGGATCCTGCATGGTGCCGGCTCTCTCCCCCCTTGGGCAGGTCGCGCGGAAACGCTTTGCGGTTTCGCGCCCGAAGCCTGCGATCACACCCATAGGCCGGGCGGCTGCGGCGCAGGCAGCCTGTTTAGCAAAAGCGGCGCGGAAGGGGAGCCCCGGGCGCGCGCAAGATTCGATCTTGACCTTGAGCCCGAGCACATCTTTATAGCTCATGCTATAAAGCGCGCGGCACGGGGCCGGGCAGGATCGCGGCGACGTTCATGGACCAACCCATCGGGGACACGCCGGCCGGCGGCCGGACCGCACCGCAGCGCGACAGCCTGAGCCTCCGCACGGAGCGGCGCATCCGCGACGTGCTCGACGGGCGGGCCGTCGGGCGCGGCCGCTTCCTGCTGTTCACCGGGCCGGCCGTGATGGCGTCGATCGCCTACATGGACCCCGGCAACTTCGCGACGAACATCCAGGCCGGCGCCAAGTACGGCTACGGCCTGCTCTGGGTGGTGCTCGCCGCCAACCTCGTGGCGATGCTGTTCCAGGCGCTCTCGGCCAAGCTCGGCATCGTCACCGGCCGCAACCTCGCCGAGCTCTGCCGCGACGAGTTCCCGAGGCCCGTGCGGCTCGCGATGTGGGCGGTGAGCGAGCTCGCCGCGATGGCCACCGACCTCGCGGAATTCCTCGGCGGCGCGATCGGCCTGGCCCTGCTCACCGGGATGCCGCTGTTCGCCGGCATGGTGGTCACGGCCGTCGTCACCTACGCGATCCTGCTGCTCGAGCGCGGCGGATTCCGCTGGATGGAGATCGTCATCGGCGCGATGGTGGCGACCATCGGCCTCTGCTACGCGATCGAGCTGTTCATCGCGCCGATCGCCTGGGCCGACGCGGCCAGGGGGCTGACGACGCCGCGGATCCCGGACGCCGAGGCGCTGACCATCGCGGTCGGCATCATCGGCGCGACGGTGATGCCGCACGCGCTGTTCCTGCATTCGGGGCTGACGCAGGGACGCGGCGGGGTCCGCAACGACGCCGACCGGCGCCTGCTGCTGCGCTACTCGAACCGCGAGGTGGTGGTGGCGCTGGCGCTCGCCGGCCTGGTCAACATCGCCATGGTGATCATGGCGGCGGCCGCCTTCCACCTCGGCCACAGCGAGGTCGCCGAGATCGACCAGGCCTACAGGACGCTGACGCCGCTGCTCGGCCCGGCGGCCGCGGGCGCGTTCCTGGTCTCGCTGATCGCGTCCGGCGTCTCGTCCTCGGTGGTCGGCACGATGGCCGGGCAGATGGTGATGCAGGGCTTCCTGGGCTGGCGCGTGCCGCTGATCGTGCGGCGGCTGGCGACGATGGTGCCGGCCTTCGTGGTGATCGGGATCGGCGTCGACCCGACCCGCGCGCTGGTGCTCTCGCAGGTGGTGCTGTCGCTGGCGCTGCCGGTGCCGATGATCGCGCTGGTGCTGTTCACCCGCCGCCCGGACCTGATGGGCGCCTTCGCCAACCGGCGCGCGACGCGGGTCGCGGCGGTGGCGGGCGCGGCCCTCGTGCTCTGCCTCAACGCGGTCCTGCTGGCGCAGGCGTTCGGCGTGCCGGTCCCGGGGCTGGCGGCCGGCTGAGGCCTCCGGCCCGCGCGCACCCCGGTTACACACGGCCCGATCCGGCACGACGGACGGCTGACAGGCGGCCGCCTTTCGCGCTCAATGGCGTCCGGACGCGAAGGCCGAGCGGCGATGAACGCTGCCGGCGGCGTCCCTCGGGAGAGACGCCATGATCCGCCACCTCGTCACCGCGGCCGCCTGCCTCGTCGGCGCGCACGCGGCGCTCGCACAGGAGAAGACCGCCCCGACGGACCTCGCGCCCGTCAAGATCGGCGTGCTCAACGACCGCTCGGGGGTCTATTCCGACTCCACCGGCGAGGGCGCGGTGATCGCCGCGCGCCTGGCGCTCGAGGATTTCAAGCCGGCCGAGCACGGGCTGTCCGTCGAGATCGTCTCCGCCGACCACCAGAACAAGCCCGACATCGGCGCCGCGCTGACCCGGCAATGGTACGACCGCGACGGGGTCGACGCGGTGTTCGACGTGCCGACCTCCTCGGTGGCGCTGGCCGTCAACGCGATCACCCGCGAGAAGAACAAGGTCTTCGTGAATTCCGGCGGCGGCACGCCGGACCTCACCGGCGCGCAATGCACCCCCAACACCGTGCACTGGACCTACGACACGGTGGCGCTCGCGACCAGCAACGGCAAGGCGATGCTGAAGCGCGGCGGCGACACCTGGTTCTTCCTCGCCGCCGACTACGCCTTCGGCCTCGCGCTGGAGCGCGACACCCGCGCGGTGGTGCTCAAGAACGGCGGCACGGTGCTCGGCACCGTCAAGACGCCGTTCCCGACCGCCGATTTCTCGTCGTTCCTGATCCAGGCGCAGGGATCGGGGGCCAAGGTGATCGGGCTCGCCAATGCCGGGGGCGATGCCGCCAACGCGATCAAGCAGGCGCACGAGTTCGGCATCCGCGAGAGCGGGCAGGCGCTGGCCGCGCTGCTGATCTCCTCGACCGACATCCACGCCCTCGGGACCACGATCGCCCAGGGGCTGACGCTCACCGAGGCGTTCTACTGGGACCTCAACGACCGGACCCGCGCCTTCTCCGAGCGCTTCGCGAAGCGCGACGGCGGCCGCAAGCCCACCGCCTACCAGGCCGGCGTCTACGGCGGCTTCCTGCACTACTTGAAGGCGGTGGCAGCGCTGCATTCGGCGAAGGACGGCGCGGCCGTCGTCGCCAAGATGAAGGACATGCCGACCGACGACCCGCTCTTCGGCAAGGGCACGATCCGCGCCGACGGGCGCAAGATCCACGACATGTACCTGTTCGAGGTGAAGACGCCAGCTCAATCCAAGGGCGAGTGGGACCTCTACAACGTCCTGGCGGTCAACCCCGGCAACGAGGTGTTCCGCCCGCTGGCCGAGGGCGGCTGCCCGCTGGTGAAGGGGTGATCCCGGGGCAGCGCTCCATGGCGCCTTCTCCCAGGGGGAGGAGGGTGGGATGAGGGGCGTGACCTCTCCGTAGGGGTCTCATGCCTCGACCCGCGAGCGCTCGGGGTGGGGGGGCTTACTCCTTCCGCTCATCGGTGCGGAAGGGGCGAATCCGATAGCCTGGAACCCGAGAACCGGCGTGAGAGGTGCAGCCTCTCCGGACGACGCACGCCCCTCATCCTGTCCTTCTCCCCCTGGGAGAAGGGACCCGCGGGCGATCCGGCGACGATCGCGTCCGTCACTCGATCACCCGCACCGGCGCGCCGTCGAGAAACCCTTGGATGTCGGCCACCGCCTCGGTGAAGTAGGTGCGGTAGTTGGCCTCGCTGACGTAGCCGAGATGGGGCAGGGCCAGTAGGTTCGGCAGGCTGCGCCAGGGCGAGTCCGCCGGCAGCGGCTCGGTCTCGAACACGTCGAGGCCGGCTCCGCCGATCCGCCCCTCCCGGAGCGCGGCCTGCAGCGCCGGCCCGTCGACGAGGCCCGCCCGCGCGGTGTTGATCAGCAGGGCGTGGGGTTGCATCAGCGCCAGCGCCGCGGCGTCGACGAGCCCGCGGGTGCGCTCGCCCAGCACCAGGTGGATCGAGACCACGTCGCTCCCGGCCAGCAGGTCCGCCTTGGACGGCGCAAGCGCGACGCCGGCCTCCGCCGCCCGCTCCGCCGTGAGGTTCGGGCTCCAGGCCGAGACCGCCATGCCGAAGGCCTGGCCGATGCGGGCGACGCGGGTCCCGATCTTGCCGAGCCCCAGGATGCCGAGGCGGCGGCCGGCGAGATCCGCGCCCACGCTCGTCTGCCAGCCGCCGGCCCGGAGCGCGTTCGCCTCCGGCACGACGCGGCGGGCGAGGCCCAGGATCAGCGCCCAGGTCAGCTCCACCGGCGGCTCGGAACCGCTCGCCGTGCCGCAGACGGTGATGCCGCGTGCCTTGGCCGCCGCGAGGTCGATGCTCGCGTTGCGCATGCCGGACGTGACCAGGAGCTTCAGCTTCGGCAGGCGCGCGAGCAGGGCGGCCGGGAACGGCGTGCGCTCGCGCATCATCACCACGATCTCGCACTCGGCGATGGCCTCGACCAGCGCGTCCTGCGTCGCGAAGCCCGCGCGGAAGGTCCGCAGCGCGACCCGGTCCCGGACGGGAGACCAGTCCGCCAGCGTGGTGGCGACGCCCTGGTAGTCGTCGAGGATCGCGCAGTTGAGCATGGTTGGCATCCGATCTCAGGCCCGGGCGGGCGCCGGCGGGGGGCCCGTCACCGGGTCGGCGAGCCGCGTCGGCAGGGTGTTGATGCGCAACGCCGTCCGCAGCGCCCGCGACGCGGCGTCGACCGCGACCGTCATCGCGGCGGTGGCCGCGATCAGCACCACGGCGACGTCGAGGCGCAATTCCGAGATCGCGGCGTCGACGTAGTAGCCGAGCGTCGCGACGCCGAGGATGCCGAAGATCGCGCTCTCGCGCAGGATCAGCTCCCAGCGGTAGAGCAGGTAGGCGAGGAACTGCCCGTAGAGCCGCGGCACGGTCTCGTAGGCGTAGAGGTTCAGGCCGCGCGGCGCGTCCGCCCGGTAGGGCAGCGCGTCGGCGTGGCGGCCCATCAGATAGCCGATGATGCCGGCGTTGTGGATCGACAGCGCGAGGATCGCCGGCAGCATCGAGGGGCCGAGCATCTGCAGCAGCACGTAGGCGAGCATGTATTCCGGCGTCGAGCGCAGCACCACGAGGAGCACGCGCCCCGCGGGCGACCCGAACCGGCCGGAGAACCGGCGCGACACCAGCGGGAACAGCACGAGCGCACCGAGGGCGGTGGCGACGAGGGCGATCTGCGCCAGCACCAGCGTCTGCACCGCGCCGGGGAGGATCTGCCCGGTGAGGATCGGCACGAACCAGGCCCAGAGGCGGGGCAGGGTTTCGGGATCGAGAAGGCTGGCGCCGCGCAGGGGCGCGGGGACGACGTCGTGGGTGAGGAAGCGGAGGAGGCTGGCGCCGACGTTCGTGGTGCCGATCGTGGCCGGCAGCGCCAGCGCGCTCGCCGCGATCAGCACCGGCACGGACCCCACCCGCACCCAGAGCCGGCGCGAGCCGATCAGCGCGTAGAACACCAGGAGCAGCGCGCCGGCCTCGGCGTAGCGCCCCTGTCGGAAGGCGGATTCGAGATAGAACCCCATGGTCGGCAGGCCGATGAAGCCGAGCACCAGGGTCGAGCGCATGGCGCATTCGAAGCGGTAGAGCGTGTAGTGCCGGAAGGACCCGGCGACCTCCGGCAGGCGGGCGTAGAGGAAGGCGGAGACGCTGCCCGTGCCCTCGGGCAGCACCCGCAGGGCCGAGAGGTCGGCCTCCTCGATGATCTCCGAATAGACCTTCGCGCAGATGCCCGCGTAGGGCAGGGCGATGGCGAGGATGCCGGTGGTGGCCGAGAGCCCGAACACCTGCATCAGCAGCAGCGCCCAGAACAGCTCGTGCACGGCGCGGAGCCCGGCGCAGAGGAGGCGGATGCTGCGGAACCGCGCGAAGGGAATCGCCAGCAGGAACCCGGTGCCGGCCCCACACGTCACGCCGAGCACCGCGAAGGCGACGGTGTAGACGACGCTCCAGCCCTCCACCGAGAGCAGGTCCGGCCGGATCAGCCCGGCCAGCAGGCGCTGGAGATCGGCCCAGGGGTTCAAGCTGGTGACGTGCAGGTCGGCGAGAAACAGCGCGGCGAGCGCCGCGGCCGCGAACCAGCGGCTGACGGCGGCGTAGCCCGGGGCGGAGCGCTGCCGCCCGATCACGCCGCCGCCTGGTAGAAGGGGCTCAGCGCGGCGGCGTCGAGGGTGCGGGCCGGCGCGTCCAGGACGATGCGGCCGGCATCCAGCACCACGATCCGGTCGGTGTGGGCGAGCGCCAGCGCGACGTCGTGGAGGGCCACCACCAGGGTCTCGTGGCTGCGGGCCATCTCGGCGAGCACCGCGGCGCCCTGCATCCGGTCCAGCGCCGAGACCGGCTCGTCGCCGACCAGGATCGGCCGGCCGTTGTAGAGCGCGCGGGCGACCGAGACCCGCTGCTGCTGCCCGCCCGACAGCGCGCCGGCCTTGTCGCGGATCTTCTCCGCCAGCCCGACGCGGGCCAGCACCGCGCGGATCTCGGCGAGGTCGGCGGCGGCGGGGAAGGCCAGGGTGCGCAGGTTGTGCAGGGTCGAGCGGCGGTCGAGCCGGCCCATGTAGACGTTGTGGAACACCGACAGCGTCCGCACGAGCGCGGCCGCCTGCGGCACCAGGGCGACCCGCTCCGGGGCCTGCGCCTGGATCAGGCCGATTAGCGTCGACTTGCCGGCGCCGGAACGCCCCATCAGCGCGACCCGCTCGCCCGCGCGGACCGTCAGGTCGATGCCGCAGAGCACCGCGCGCCCGTCGTAGGCGGCGCTCGCGTTCGTCAGCCGGATCGCAGGTTCGGCCATCGTCGGGTCAGTCGAGCAGGCCGGTCGACCGGCCCACCGCGATCAGCGGCGCATAGGCCGCGTTATCGACGGGGATGAACTTCGAGCGGCCGAACGGCGCGAGGATCGCCGGATCGGTGATGCCGACGAGCGCCGCCTTCAGCCGCGCGGTGAAGCCTTCGCCGTAGATCGCGTCGACGTCGCCGCGGACCGTCCACTGGTAGTCGGGGAAGGTCGGGCTCTCCCAGATCACCGAGACCGCCTTGGGGTCGACCTTGCCGGCCTTGGTGTCGAGATCCCAGACCGAGTAGTCGACCGCGCCGACGGCGAAGGCCCCCGACTGGACGAGCTGGATCGTCCGGCTGTGATCGCCCGAGTAGCCCACCGTCGGGAAGACCTGCTCGGGGATCTTGCCGGGAAAGGCCTGCCGGATGAAGTATTCCGGCATCAGCCGCCCCGAGGTCGAGGCGCGCGAGCCGAAGGTGAAGCTCTTGCCGGCGATGTCCGTCGGGAAGTCGGCCGCCTTCGCAAGGCCAGTCTTCGCGTTGGCGATGAGGTAGGTCTTGAAGGCGGCATCCTCGGCCCCTTGCGCGATCGCCTGCGAGCCCGGCACGGCCTTGCGGGCCTGCACGCCGGTGAAGCCGCCGAACCAAGCGAGCTGCACCTGCCCGTTGGTGAAGGCGGTGACGGCCGCCGGATAGTTCTTCACCGGGATGTAGGTCACCGGCACGCCGAGCTTGCCTTCGAGGTAGGCCGCGACCTTGCCGAAGCGCTCGACCAGGCGGCTCTCGTCCTGGTCGGGGATGCCGGTGAACACGAAGGCGGGCTTGGCGCCCTGCGCCGTGGCCGGCCCCGCGACGGCGACGCCGGCGAGCGCCGCCAGGACCAGAATCCGCACCCCGTCGATCATAGCGTCCCTCTCACCCGTCCCGAAGACGCCTGACCTAGCAGAGCACCGCCCCCCGACGCCATGGCCGCAGGTGCATCGCCGCCGCGGGACTTCGTGGGCGAGGCGCCCGCCTCGGATCTCCCCCGGTGCCGTCGGTCACGATGCCTTGAGCGGATGGATACCCGCCTGCCCGAAGCCCGTTCGGGCACGACGATCGCATCCTCGAGAGAGCCATCCCGACATGAACACCCTCCTCCTCGGCGCGACACTGGCCCTCGGCCTCCTGGCAGGATCGAGCCTGCCGGGCCACGCCGCCGCCGGCGACGGCCTCGACCGCAACGCGGCGGCGACCGGCAACAGCACCTTCGCCGGCCAGCATCGGACCGCGCGCATGGGCAGCATGACGGCACGCAGGCCGATGATGCGCCGTCACCGCCGGCATCGCTGAGCCGATCCCCGCGGGCCGCCGGTCAGGGGCCGGCGGCCCGCGGGGGCGGTCCCGTCACGCGGCCGCGGCCGCATCGAGCAGCCAGAAACAAAAACCCGCCCCCCACCCCCGGCCCGGAGGCGGATTGCGGGGTGGGGATGAAAA
>NZ_VRUV01000121.1:0-10386 GCF_008039455.1 Methylobacterium sp. WL116 | reverse complement strand
GGCCGGCGGGGCGGCGCTGGCCGTCCTCGCGGGCGATCATCTCGCGGGCCGGGCGGTCGAGCAGCTCGATCCCGGCCTGGATCGCGGATTCGCGGTTCGCCGCCTCGACCGCGGCGACGTAGGCGGTGTTGACCCAGGCGAGGCCGCCCTCGCGGTTGCGCCGCCAGACCGGCTGCGGGATCGCGTCGAGCAGGCCGGCCAGCGCCGACAGGCCGCGGCGGGCATCCTCGAGGGTCTCGCGCAGCTCCGAGATCTGGCGGCGATCCTCCGTGGTCTCGCGCAGGCGCAGCAGGACGCGCCCGGCCACCGCTTGGCCCTGCGCCTCGATGCTGCGGCCTGACTGGCTGCGCAGGGTGGTGCGGAAGCTCGTGCCCCGGATGCGCAGGGCCTCGACCGCGGTCTCGATCGCCTCGGCGTCGGTCGGCACCAGCCACGTGCCGAAGGCGAGGATGCGGCGGGCGGAGCCGATCGCGGGGCGCGTGCCGTCGAAGGCCAGCCCGACGTCGCCCTCGACCACCGGCTCGCTGCGCCCGTCCCAAGTCACGATGATCTGGCGCTCCGCGGCGAGCAGCATCTCGGCGCGGTCGTGGGCACCGCTGAGCGCGTCGAGGGCCGCGGCCTGCTCGCGCTCGCGCCGGGTCCAGCGCGAGCGCTCGCTCAGGTAGAGCAGGGCGACGATGGTGGCGAAGGCGACGAGGCCGCCGAAGATCGCGGCCGCCGCGACGTTGTGCATGTGCGAGCCGAATCCCCAGGCCGGAAAATCGGCGCCCGCCGCGAGGGACGGAGCCGGGAGGCCGGTCGCGGCGGCGAAGAGAGCGCCGGCCCCGGCGATGCGCCGTGCCGCCCGATCGACCTCCATGATCCGTCCCGTCTCCCAAAACCGCCGGTCGGACCGACGCGAACGAATGCGTGGCGCATGCGGCGCCGGTTCCCCGCGCCCCGTTTCGGGGGAGGGGAGACGCGACGACCTGACGACCTGCCGAACCGGGGGCAGTCTAACGCGTCGGGGATTTGCGCCGGAAGCGGAATTAGCTTGGCCGTAACCGTGGGTCGGCAGGTCGCGTGCGAACGACACACAGAAGACACAGTCCGGCCGGGCGGTGGTGCCTTGACAAACGAAGAGGGCCCGGCGCAACCGCCGGGCCCTCCTGTCTCGCATCGGTCCTGCCCGGCGCGTCCCCGCGCCGAGGGTCTCAGTAGCGGTAGTGGTCGGGCTTGAACGGGCCGTTCTCGGAAACGCCGATATAGGCGGCTTGGTCGGGGCGGAGCTTCGAGAGCTTCACGCCGATCTTCTCGAGGTGGAGCAGCGCGACCTTCTCGTCGAGCGCCTTCGGCAGGGTGTAGACCTGCTTCTCGTACTTGCCCGGGTTGGTCCAGAGCTCGATCTGGGCCAGCGTCTGGTTGGTGAACGAGGCCGACATTACGAAGGACGGGTGGCCGGTGGCGTTGCCGAGGTTCACCAGGCGGCCTTCCGACAGCAGGATGATGCGGTGGCCGTCGGCGAAGGTGATCTCGTCGACCTGCGGCTTGATGTTCGACCACTTGAGGTTCTTCAGGCCGGCGACCTGGATCTCGTTGTCGAAGTGGCCGATGTTGCAGACGATCGCCCGGTCCTTCATCGCCCGCATGTGGTCGAGGGTGATGATGTCCTTGTTGCCGGTGGCGGTGACGAAGATGTCGGCGCGGGGCGCCGCGTCTTCCATCGTCACGACCTCGTAGCCTTCCATCGCGGCCTGGAGCGCGCAGATCGGATCGACCTCCGAGACCAGCACGCGGCAGCCGGCATGGCGCAGCGAGGAGGCCGAACCCTTGCCGACGTCGCCGAAGCCGGCGACCATCGCGACCTTGCCGGCCATCATCACGTCGGTGCCGCGGCGGATGCCGTCCACCAGCGACTCGCGGCAACCGTAGAGGTTGTCGAACTTCGACTTGGTGACCGCGTCATTCACGTTGATCGCCGGGAAGAGCAGCTTGCCCTCCTTGGCGAGGTTGTAGAGGCGGTGGACGCCGGTGGTGGTCTCCTCCGAGACGCCCTTGATCGCGTCGGCGAGACCGGCGAACCAGCCCTTCGGCTTCTCAGCGAGCTTCTTCTTCAGGAGCGCGAAGAAGATCTCCTCCTCCTCCGACTCGGGCTTGTCGAGGAAGGCGGTGTCGCCGTTCTCGGCGCGCAGGCCCAGGTGGACGAACATGGTGGCGTCGCCGCCGTCGTCGAGGATCATGTTCGGCGTTCCGCCGCCATGCCAGTCGAACAGCTTCGAGGTGTAGTCCCAGTACTCCTCGAGGGTCTCGCCCTTGATGGCGAAGACCGGGATGCCGGCGGCGGCGATCGCGGCGGCTGCGTGGTCCTGGGTCGAGTAGATGTTGCACGAGACCCAACGGATGTCGGCGCCGAGAGCCTTGAGCGTCTCGATCAGCACCGCGGTCTGGATCGTCATGTGCAGCGAGCCGGCGATCTTCGCGCCCTTGAGCGGCTGCGACGGGCCGTATTCCTCGCGGGTGGCCATCAGGCCCGGCATCTCGGTCTCGGCGATCGAGATCTCCTTGCGGCCGTACTCGGCCAGGCCGATGTCCTTGACGATATAATCCTGGGCCATTTCGCTTCGCTCCGTGTCGCGGGTTGCCTCTCGCCGAGGCATCTAGCAGAGCGCCGGATACGAAGCAATCAAGACATAAAGATGTCTTTATGCGTTTTCGAACGGCTCCAGGCAGACGGGCCGGCGGCTCAGCTCTTGAGGCGGTAGCCGGTGCGGAAGATCCAGGCGACGAGCCCGAGGCAGACCGCCAGGAACAGGCCGGTCATCGCCAGGCTGATGCCGATGGCGACGTCGGCCGTGCCGAAGAAGGCCCAGCGAAACCCGCTGATCAGGTAGACCACGGGGTTCGCCAGGCTGACGGTGCGCCAGAACGGCGGCAGCATCTCGATCGCGTAGAAGCTGCCGCCGAGGAAGGTCAGCGGCGTCACGACGAGGAGCGGCACCAGCTGCAGCTTCTCGAAGCCGTCGGCCCACAGGCCGATGACGAAGCCGAACAGGCTGAACGTCACCGCCGTCAGCACCAGGAAGGCCATCATCCACACCGGGTGCTCGATGTGCAGCGGCACGAACAGCGCGGCGGTCGCGAGGATGATCAACCCGATCAGGATCGACTTCGAGGCCGCCGCCCCGACATAGCCGAGCACCACCTCGACCGGCGAGATCGGCGCCGAGAGGATCTCGTAGATCGTGCCGGCGAAGCGCGGGAAGTAGATGCCGAACGAGGCGTTGGCGATGCTCTGGGTCAGCAGCGCGAGCATCACGAGCCCGGGCACGATGAACAGGCCGTAGGGCACGCCGTCCACGGTGCTCATCCGCGAGCCGATCGCCGCGCCGAACACCACGAAATAGAGCGAGGTGGAGATCACCGGCGCCAGGATGCTCTGCATCGCCGTGCGCCAGAAGCGGCTCATCTCGAACCGGTAGATCGCGCGGATGGCCGGCCAGTTCATCGGTTTGCCTCTCGATGCCGACGCCCCGGGCCGCGACGCGCGTTCGCGCCTGCCGGCAGCCGGGGGATGGATGGTTCGGACCTCGCGGCGGCCGCGGTCATGCGCGTTCCCTGACGAGATCGACGAAAATGTCCTCGAGCGACGACTGGCTGGTGCGCAGGTCGCTGAACCGGATGCCGGCCGCGCCGAGATCGGTGAGCAGCCCGGTGATGCCGGTGCGCTCGCCCTTGGCATCGTAGGTGTAGACCAGCTCCTGCCCGCCGGGGCCGAGCTCGAGGCCGCGGTCGGCGAGATCCGCCGGCAGCGCGGCGAGGGGGGCCAGCAACTGGAGGGTGAGCTGCTTGCGCCCGAGCTTGCGCATCAGCTCGGCCTTCTCCTCCACGAGGATGATCTCGCCCTTGCGGATCACGCCGATCCGGTCGGCCATCTCCTCGGCCTCCTCGATGTAGTGCGTGGTCAGGATCACGGTGACGCCCTGCTCGCGCAGGCGCCGCACCATGCGCCACATGTCCTGGCGCAGCTCCACGTCGACGCCCGCCGAGGGCTCGTCGAGGAACAGGACCTTGGGCTCGTGCGACAGCGCCTTGGCGATGAGCACCCGGCGCTTCATGCCGCCCGACAGGGTCATCAGCCGTGAATCGCGCTTCTCCCACAGGGAGAGGTCGCGCAGCACCCGCTCGATATGGCCGGGATCCTTCTTCAGGCCGAACAGGCCGCGGGTGAAGCTCACCGTGTTCCACACGCTCTCGAACGCGTCGGTGGTGAGTTCCTGCGGCACCAGCCCGATCGCCTTGCGCGCCCCGCGATAGCCCGAGGCGATGTCGTGCCCGTCGACCGTCACGGTGCCGGTGCTCGGCGTGACGATGCCGCAGACAATGTTGATCAGGGTCGACTTGCCGGCGCCGTTCGGCCCGAGCAGAGCGAAGATCTCGCCGCGCGCGATCGCGAGGTTCACGGTCTTCAGCGCCGACAGGCCCGAGGCGTAGGTCTTCGACAGATTGTCGATGGAGATGATCGGCGACATCGCAGTCCGTGAAGGATGGCCCGCCCGGCAAGGCGAGGACTGTGTGCCCTATAGCATCTGTCGGTTGAGCAGCAGGCCGACCACCGGGCGGCCGACGCGCGCGGTGTCGAATGGCACCTCCTGCAGCTCCGATTCTCGAGGCGACGACGTCAAGCGAGCGGCGATCCGCGTCACTCCCGTTTCGTGGACCGGATCCATCTTTCGGGCAGCGTCGCCCACCGTGCCCTCCTTCCCCCCTGAAGCGGAGGAGGGGAGGCGCACGCCTTTCCCGACATTCTTGCGAAATAGATCGACGCAGTCGCCGGGTGGAAGAGGGCACCAGCGCCATCAGCGGCGCTGGACCGCTTCGGTCTCCGGCACGTGAGCGAGGCGAGCGAAGGCACGCGCACGAAAAAGCCGCCCGGAGGCGGCTTGATCGGTCGGTCCTGCCCGGAAGGGTCAGGCCCGCATGCGGGTGCGGATCTCGCCGAGGCTCGAACGCACCAGCGCCTGGGCGGCCTCGCCCTGCATGCGCTCGCGCAGGATCGTCTCGGAGACCTTCACCGCGGCGTCGGCCGCTGCGGCACGGACCTCGGCCTGGGCCTTGGCCTCGGCCTGGGCGATCTTGGTCTCGGCCGACTTGGTGCGGCGGGCGATGAAGTCGTCGAGGCGCTGGCGGCCCTCGGCGGCGGCACGCTCGGCCTCGTCGCGGGCGCTCGCGATGATGGTCTCGGCCTCTCGCTCCGCTTCCGCGCGGCGGCGCTTGTAGTCGGCCAGCACGGCGGCCGCCTCCTCGCGCAGGCGCTTAGCCTCGTCGAGCTCGTGGCGCACGCGGACGGCGCGGCCGTCGAGGCCCTTGGTCATGATCCCGAAGCCGCCGACCTTCCAGACGATCGCCATGAAGACGAGGAAGGCGACCGCGACCCAGAATTCCGCTGTCATCAACATGGTCGGTTCTTCCGTCTCAGTGCGCGGTCGCGGTGGAATCGAGGGCGCGGTCGAGGCTGGCCTGGTCCGGCGCCTGGCCCGTCAGCCGCTCGACGATCGCGGAGGCGGTCTCGCTGGCGATGGCGCGGACGTTGCCCATGGCTTCCTGCGTCCGGCTCTGGATCGTCGCCTCGGAGGCTGCGATCTTCTGGTTGAGCTCGGCCTCGAGCGCCTTGCGCTTGGTCTCGGCGGCGGCGGCGAGCTCGGTGCGGGTGCCCTGCGCGATCTCGCGGGCCTTGCCCTGCGCGTCGCGCAGCGATTTGGCGTAGGCCTCGCCGGCGGCGTCGGCTTCCGTCTTCATCGCCTGCGCCTGGTCGAGGTCGGCGGCGAGGCGCGCGGAGCGGTCGTGGAGAATGCCCTGGATGCGCGGGAGCGCGATGTTGGCCATCAGCCAGTAGAGCAGGCCGAAGGCGAGGGCGAGCCAGATCAGCTGCGCCAGGAAGGTGTGGGTCTCGAAGGGCGGGAACGCGGCGGCGTGCGCCGGCTCCGCGGCACCGGCCGGGACCATGTGGACGTCGGAACCGGCGGGCGGTGTGGTGAGGGAATTCGGCTGCGCCATGGCCCCGTCCGTATGACCTTGAAAGACGATGGAGCGCTCGCGCGAGGGGCGGAGCGCTCACTGGTGATCGGCCGCCGCGACTTCGAACGGCGCGGCGGCGGTGTCGGCGTCGATCAGACGGCGAACAGCAGGAGCAGGGCGATCAGCAGCGAGAAGATGCCGAGCGCTTCCGTCAGCGCGAAGCCGAGGAGCAGCGTGGCGCGCTGGCCGTCGGCGGCCGAGGGGTTGCGAAGGGCGCCTGCCAGGAACTGGCCGAACAGGTTGCCGAGGCCGATGCCCGCGCCGGCCATGCCGAGGCAGGCGAGGCCGGCGCCGATGTACTTCGCAGCGACGGGATCCATAGAAAACTCCTGAAGTGTCTTGAGAGTGCGTCGTTTGCCGCGGGTGGAGCCGGCCTGTTCAGTGGCCGGGGTGAAGCGCGTCGTTGAGGTAGATCGCCGTCAGCGTCGCGAAGACGTAGGCCTGAAGCGCCGCAACGAGGAATTCGAGAGCCGTCAGCGCGATCGTCAGGAACAGCGGGAGGGGCGATAGCACGCTCCATGCGCCTGCGGAAAGCAGCCCGACGACGAAGAACGCGAAGATCTTCATCGCGATGTGACCGGCAAGCACGTTCGCGAACAGACGCACCGACAGGCTGATCGGCCGCGAGATGAACGAGATCACCTCGATCGGCACGAGGAGGGCCAGCAGCGGCTTGGGCACGCCCTGCGGCACGAACAGGCCGAAGAAGTGCGCGCCGTGCTTCATCACGCCGTAGATCACCACGACCGAGATCACCAGGGCGGCGAGGCCGAAGGTGATGACGAGGTGGCTGGTCACCGCGAAGGCGTAGGGGATCATGCCGAACAGATTCAGGATCAGCACGAACATGAAGAGCGAGAACACCAGCGGCATGAAGCGCTTGCCGCCGTCGCCGGTGGCCTGGTGCAGGGTGTCGGCGATGAACTCGTAGAAGATCTCGGCCAGCGACTGCATCCGGCCCGGTACGACCGAGCGGCTCGAGGTGGCGACGATCGTCAGGAGCGCGATGACGCCGACGGCGGCGAACATGTAGAGCGCCGACTGGGTGAACGCGAGTTCCTGATGGCCGAGATGCCCGAAGGGCAGGATCGACTTGAGCTCGAACTGATGGATCGGATCCGGTCGCAAGGCGACGGAGTGCCCCGGGTCGATGCTGGCCGCCATGCCGTCTTCCGCCCTCACGTCTCGTTGCCGGCGGCCCGCATGGCCGAACCGGATCGATGGTCACAAAACACCGGTCGCCCTCACGGATCCCGCGGGGTGTCCCGTCCGGAACGGGCGCCGGCGAAGCCGGATGCCCGCATCACGTTGAAGACGCCAGCGACGAAGCCCAGCATCAGAAGTACGATCAGACCCCAGGGTTTCGTCCCGAGCATCCGATCGAAGATCCAGCCGAGCACCCCTCCCGCGATCACGCCGGCGACGAACTCCGTGGAGAGCGTCATGGCCTGCCCGAGGGAGGACGGACTTCCGGACGAACCCGAACGCGACGAATGAGCGGGAGGGGCCGGGGGCCGCTTCCGTTCGATCTGCGTCTCGAGGCGTCGGAGCCTCGCTGAGAGTTCGCTGTCGGGCGGCGTGGGCCGTCCGGTCTCTCCCTCGTCCCTTGCGTCGTTGCCGCTCACGGCGAGAACTCACATCGGCGAGAGGAACGGAACCGGGCGGATTGCCTCCTTCGAGCGCGGCGCACCTTAGTTTCGGCGCCCCGGGGTGTCAAGGCTCGAAAGGTCGAGCTTAAGGCATTCCAGGCGTTGAGAAAATTACGCTCGGGGCCGTGCGCGTGCGCAGCGTCGCGCGAGACCCGCCCGGAACCCTCACGCACCGAGGATCGGCTTGATGATCTTCTCGATTCCGTCGACCGTCATCTCGCCGGTGTAGCGCTCGCCGTTGATGAAGAAGGTCGGCGTCGAATCGACCTTGAACGTCTCGAGACCGCGCTGCTTCACGCCGTTGACCGCCGCGTAGAGCTTCTGGTCCTTGAGGCAGGCCTCGAACTTCTCCTTCGAGAACCCGGCCTGCTTGAGCATCTGCTCCAGGGCGTCGACCGGCTTCGGGGTGAAGGCCCAGGCCGGCTGCTGGTCGAACAGCAGGTCGGTGATCGGGTAGTACTTCGCCTCGCCGTCGCAGCGCGCCAGCATGAAGGCGGCGGTGGCGAGCGGATCGAGCGGAAACTCGCGCAGCGTGAACCGGACCTTGCCGGTGTCGATGTAGCGCTCCTTGAGCGTCGGATAGGTCATCTTGTGGAAGGCGGCGCAGTGCGAGCAGGTCATCGAGGCGTACTCGATGATCGTCACCTTCGCGTCCTTCGGCCCGAGCCAGACGTCGCCGAGCGGGCCCGGCTGCATCAGGCCGTCGACCGGCACGCTCTCGGCGAGCGCCGCCATCGACAGCTTGGGGAGGATGAGGGCGGCGCCGATGGCGAGGCCCGTGGCTTTCAAAGCGTCGCGCCGGGTGATCATGGCCGTGGCTGCCTCCGCGTTCCGTCCTGTCGTCTTGTTGAGAGTGCGGTAACGGCGCGGGCGCATCGTGGCAAGGCGCCTAGCGCTTCGCCGACGTCGCGACGACGGCGAGCCCGAGCCGGTCGAGGGCGTCGCGCAGGCCGTCGTGCTCGATCGTCGAGACCGCCTGCGCGATCTCGCCGCGCCGGGCCGGGTCGACGGTCGCCTCCGGCGGGCGCCGGGCGCTGCGGCCGACCCGGTCCTGCTGTAGCACGATCCGGCCGACGCAGGCCCAGCCGTAATGGGCGTTGATGCGCTGGATCACCACCGGCGCGAGGTGCTGCAGCTCGATCGCGAACACGCCCTCGACCCGCACCACCAGCGTCCCCGAATCGGGCGCGTCGTCCGTCCGGCGCTTGCGCTTGGGCCATTCGAGCTTCGAGGGCCGGCAGAATCGTGCCAGCCGCTCCCCGACGATGTCGGGCCAGGCGGCGAGGATGTCGGTCGAGGCGAAGCCCTGCGCCGCGAAGGCCGGGCCGATGCAGCCCTCGATCAGTTCCGCCAGCGGTTTGACGCGCGCCATGTTCTTGGGACATCCCGCCGGTTGCGGGCGCGAGGATAGCGCAAGGCCGGCGGCAAAGGGAGCGCTTTCGGCGGAGAGCCCGGGCCGCTATGCCTGCCGGCGATGCCCGCGTCCGAACCCTTTCCGAAGGCCGCCGACCTGCTGGTCTGGTACGACCGGCACCGCCGCGTTCTGCCGTGGCGGGCGCTGCCCGGCGAGCGGCCCGATCCCTACCGGGTCTGGCTCTCCGAGGTGATGCTGCAGCAGACCACGATCGCGGCGGTGAAGCCCTACTTCGCGACCTTCCTCGCCCGCTTCCCCGACGTCGACGCCCTGGCCGCGGCGCCGGAGGAGGCGGTGATGTCGGCCTGGGCCGGGCTCGGCTACTATTCCCGGGCGCGCAACCTCCACGCCTGCGCCAAGGCGGTGGCCGCGGCCGGGCGCTTCCCCGACACCCTCGACGGGCTGCGCAAGCTCCCCGGCATCGGCGCCTACACGGCCGGCGCGGTCGCGGCGATCGCCTTCGACCGCCCGGAAGCGGCGGTCGACGGCAACGTCGAGCGGGTGATGACGCGGCTTTACGCGATCGAGGCGCCGCTGCCCGGCGCCCGGCCCGAGATCCGGCGCGTGACGCAAGCGCTGGTGCCGCTCGACCGGCCCGGCGATTTCGCGCAGGCCGTGATGGATCTCGGCGCCACCATCTGCACGCCGAAGCGCCCGGCCTGCGCGCTCTGCCCGTGGATGACGCCCTGCCGCGCCCGCGCGGCCGGCAACCCGGAGACCTACCCGCGCAAGCTCAAGGCCGTGAAGGGCTCCCTGCGGCGCGGCGCGGCCTTTGTCGTCGTCCGCTCCGGCGACGAGGCCGTCCTGCTGCGCACCCGGCCGCCGGAAGGCCTGCTCGGCAGCATGGCCGAGCCGCCGATGAGCGCATGGGCACCGGACTACGACCCCGCAGGCGCGCTCCTCGACGCGCCCCTCGACGCGCGCTGGAAACGGCTGCCGGGGCTGGTGCGGCACGGCTTCACGCATTTCCCGCTGGAGCTGACCGTGTTTCTCGCCCGCGTCGCGCTGTCGACGCAGGCGCCGACCGGGATGCGCTTCACGCCGCGGCGCGACCTCGACGCGGAGCCGCTGCCCGGCGTGATGAGGAAGGTGCTGGCCCACGCCTTCGATCCGAAGCCGGAATCCGAGGCGAAGCCCCGCGGCCGGCCGAAGCGCGAGCCGCCGCCGATGCCGATGCTGGCGGTCTGGGAAGCGCCCGAGACGGTCGCGGACCCGCCGCGGCCACCGCCTTGGCGCAGGCGTGGAGGTTGCGCGCCCGGGAATAGTAGC
>NZ_VRUV01000120.1:0-10440 GCF_008039455.1 Methylobacterium sp. WL116 | reverse complement strand
GGGCGCGGTCGGCGCCGCCGCTTGGCTTCCGGCTTGCGCTGCCGCTTGGGTCGCTCCTGGTCCCGTCGTCGAGGAGACCTCGGCCTGCTTGCGCGCCTCGCGGGCCTCCGGCCGGTTCAGCAGCCCCCAGGCGGAGGCGCCGACGACGAGCCCGCCCGCGATGCGGAGCGCGCCGAGCGACACGCCGAAGAAGTTGAGGATCGGCGCGCCGGCCCACAGCGCCGCCAGCATGATCAGCAGCGCGTATCCGCCGATCCGGCCGGCGAGCCAGACCCGGTCGTCGTGGCTGTGCCCCGCCGTCACCTGCGCGAAGATCAGCGCCCCGCCGAGCGGGTTGACGATCGAGAACAGGCTCGAGAGCGCGAGCAGGAACTGCTGGATGGCCGCTTCGACGCTCATGGTGTCTTCGCGATCTCCGTCGAGACGGGGTTGGGCCGGGCCGCCGGCGTCGGCGTGCGGAGCGTCGGGCTTAACCCGGCGCGGGCGCCGGCACGAGCACCCGCGCGGGCGCGAGGCGGCGGGCGCGGTGGACCTGCTGCACGGTGATCGGCCGGTAGAGCTGCTTGGTGGCGTGCACCACGTGGAGGCCGGCGAAGGGGAGCGAGAGGCCCGTCCCGACCCGCTCCCAGGCGGCGGCGGTCTGCAGCATCACCCGCGAGCGCAGCGGCGGCATGTACAGCGTCTCCGCCCAGTCCTCCGGCGAGAACAGCGTGTCGCGCATCAGCCGGCTCAGCTGCGAGCGGCTGTAGGGCTGGCCGTGCCCGAACGGCGTCGCGTCGCGCCGCGCCCAGACCCCGCGCCGGTTCGGCACGACGAGGATCATCCGCCCCCCCGGCGTCAGCGTGCGCCAGACCTCCCGGAGCAGTTCCGTCGGGCTCTCCACCGCCTCGAGCGCATGCACCAGGATCACCCGGTCGATCGCCGCATCCGGCAGCGGCATCATCGTCGGGTCGGCGAGCGCCGAGCACGAGCGGCCGGCGCCGGGCCAGTTCACCACCCCTTGCGTCGCCGGCATGAAGGCCAGCGTCCGCTCGGCGATGCAGTGAACCGGGCTCAGATAAGGCACCGCATAGCCGAGCCCGAGCACGCGCAGGCCGGAGACCGAGCCGAGGAAGCCGTGCAGGGTGCGGGCGACGATCCGGTGCGTCGTGACGCCCAGCGGCGTGGCGTAGAAGGCCCGCAGGTCGGTGACGTCGAGGCGCATGGGTCGGAGCTGGAGCGGCGTCGGGGAAGGCCGGCGTCCCGGCCCGATGGCGATTCAATGGGGCCGGGCACCCGCCGCGACAAGGCGCAGGCGGCGACTTGCAGGGCGACGCGCCGGGGAACCCCCCGGTTTCCGCATCCGTTCCCCGCCCGATACGGCCGGACCGGCCGCGAGCCCGGAGACGCGTTCATGGCCACGGCCCCCGAGATCCGTACCTTCCTGTGCCGCAGCGACAACATCGGCGTGCTCATCCGCGACCCCGCCACCGGCGCCTGCGCGGCGATCGACGTGCCGGAGGCGGCGCCGGTCCTGGCGATGCTGACGCAGACCGGCTGGCGGCTCACCGACATCCTGGTCACCCATCGCCACGGCGACCACATCGCGGGCATCCCGGAGGTCAAGCGCGCGACCGGCGCCCGCGTCACTGCCCCGGCCAAGGCCGGCCCGGCGATCCCCGACGTGGACCGCACCGTGTCGGAGGGCGACACCGTCCGGGTCGGCGACCTCTCGGCCGAGGTGTGGGAGACGCCGGGGCATTGCGCCGACCACGTCACCTACTGGTTCGCCGAGCCGGGAATCGTGTTCTCCGGCGACACCCTGTTCACCCTCGGCTGCGGCCGGGTGATGGAAAGCCCGCCCGAGACCCTGTGGCGGTCGCTCGAGCGGTTCCTGCCGCTGCCGGATGCGACACAAGTGTACAGCGGGCACGATTACGTGCTGTCGAACGCCCGCTTCGCGGTCGCAGCAGAGCCCGGCAACGCGGATCTGCACGGCCGCCTGCGCGAAGCGGAAGAGCTAAAATCCTCCGGCCGCTTCCTGGTTCCCTCTACGATGGCGGCGGAACGGGCGACCAACCCGTTCCTGCGAAGCGGCCTGCCGGCACTGAAGACGGCGGTGGGACTCGACGAAGCTGCTGACCCGTCAACGGTTTTTGTTGCACTGCGAGAATGGAAGAACCGCTTCTGACGCACAGGTTTTCAAGGAAATTTTGTTGCCTTCTCAAAGAGAAGTGAACATAGGACATTCGACAGGCGCTAAACCGTCTGATCGATAGGCTCCCGGAGGGAGGCTCGACGTCAACGGAAGCGTGTTCCCGCTTCTTTCGGTCAGATGGGGGTCCGTCTCGCCTTACCACCTCTCGTCCTCACGCCTCCCGCTTCCCTTCCTTCAACCGGATCCCGAGCCGCGTTCCGAAGAGCCCGCCGCCAAAGCGACGGCGACGGGACGGTCCCCGTCCGATGCGGACCGTCCGGCCCGCGCCCCCGCGGCCGCCCGATCCCGGGTGGCGCCGATCTCCGCCGACGTGCGGCTGCTCGGGATCGCCACCGAGCACCTGGCCCGGCTCGGCCCCAAGCGGGTCACCGTCGTCGCCGTCGCCGCCGAAGCCGGCATGACGCACGCCAACGTCTACCGCTACTTCCCCTCGAAGGACGCCCTGCTCGACGCCGTCGCCGGCCGCTGGCTGCGGGACATCGAGACCCGCCTGGCCGGCATCGCCGACGCGCCCGACCCGGCCGACGACAAGATCGAGCGGCTGCTGACCGCGCTCGCCGCCCTGCAGCGCGACGCGCTCCAGGACGAGCCGAACCTGTTCGCGGTCCATCTCGACGCCACGGTCGCCGCCAGGCCGATCGCCCGCCGCCACCGGGTCCGCCTGCGCAGCCTGGTCGAGCGGGTGATCGAGGAGGGGATGGCCACCGGCACCTTCTCGGCGCGCGACCGCGAGCGCGCCATCGCCTACATCTTCGATGCGAGCTACCGCTTCACCCATCCCCTGGCGATCCAGCACGACGCCGAGGTGCCGCGCGATCTGGTCGACGCCCGCTTCGGCGCGGTGATTCACGCGATCCAGCGGGTGCTGCGCGCGGGTATCCTCTGAGCGGAATGACAGGTTCAAAAAGTTGTCATAGCGCCGATCCCGAATTGGCAATCTCCTCCTAAAGCCCTCGAAAAGCTTAGCTTTTCGAGGGCTTTGTTTTGTGCGCCGCACATCCGCCCTGGCCCGAACCCTGCTTGGGCGATCTGCGTCGGGTTGATGGGGCGGTGCTTTTCGGCCACACAGCCGCGCAGGAAAACCGGTCGCGTCGGGCGGCGCCTCGGACGGACTTTCGACCCCCGAGTCGTCGACGCGCTCGCCTCACCCTTTCACGCTAAGCTGGAGACGTCTCGGACATGGCACGCAGCAAGATCGCGCTCATCGGCGCCGGCCAGATCGGCGGAACGCTGGCGCACCTCGCCGGTCTGAAGGAACTCGGCGACGTCGTGCTGTTCGACATCGTCGACGGCGTGCCGCAGGGCAAGGCGCTCGACATCGCCGAATCGGCCCCGGTCGACGGCTTCGACGCGAAGTATTCGGGTGCGAGCGACTATTCGGCGATCAAGGGCGCCGACGTGGTGATCGTCACCGCCGGCGTGCCGCGCAAGCCCGGCATGAGCCGCGACGACCTGATCGGGATCAACCTGAAGGTCATGGAGGCCGTCGGCACCGGCATCAAGGAGAACGCGCCGGACGCGTTCGTGATCTGCATCACCAACCCGCTCGACGCCATGGTTTGGGCGCTGCAGAAGTTCTCGGGCCTGCCGACGAACAAGGTCGTCGGCATGGCCGGCGTGCTCGACTCGGCCCGCTTCCGCCACTTCCTGGCCGAGGAGTTCAAGGTCTCGGTCGAGGACGTCACCGCCTTCGTGCTCGGCGGCCACGGCGACGACATGGTGCCGCTCACTCGCTACTCGACGGTCGCCGGTGTGCCGCTGACCGACCTGGTCAAGCTCGGCTGGACCACCCAGGAGAAGCTCGACGCCATGGTCGAGCGGACCCGCAAGGGTGGCGGCGAGATCGTCAACCTGCTGAAGACCGGCTCGGCCTTCTACGCGCCGGCGGCCTCCGCCATCGCGATGGCCGAGAGCTACCTCAAGGACAAGAAGCGGGTCCTGCCCTGCGCCGCCTACCTCGACGGCCAGTACGGCATCTCCGGCATGTATGTCGGCGTGCCCGTCGTGATCGGCGAGAACGGCGTCGAGCGCGTGCTCGAGGTGACCTTCGACGCGGCCGAGAAGGCGATGTTCGAGAAGTCGGTCGGCGCGGTGAACACGCTGATCGAGGCCTGCAAGGGCGTGAACCCGGCGCTCGCCTAAAAACATTGGGCGAATAGCGAATAGGGGCTAGCGAAGACAGAGCCACGTGCTCTCTGCTGCCCCGGCTCGCTATTCGCCATTCGCCACTCCCTATTCGCCTGCGGAGCGCACATGAACATCCATGAATACCAAGCCAAGGCGGTGCTGAAGGAGTTCGGCCTGCCCGTCTCCAAGGGCGTCGCGATCTTCAGGCCCGAGGAGGCGGAAGCCGCCGCGCGCGAGCTCGGCGGCCCGGTCTGGGTGGTGAAGTCGCAGATCCACGCGGGCGGGCGCGGCAAGGGCACCTTCAAGGGCGCGCCGGCCGGGGCCAAGGGCGGCGTGCGCGTCACCAAGTCGATCGACGAGGTGAAGCAGTTCGCCGGCGAGATGCTCGGCCAGACGCTGGTCACGATCCAGACCGGCGAGGCCGGCAAGCAGGTCAACCGGCTCTACATCGAGGAAGGCGCGCAGATCGCCGCCGAGTTCTACCTGTCGATGCTGGTCGACCGCGAGACCGGGCAGGTCGCCTTCGTCGTCTCGACCGAGGGCGGCATGGACATCGAGACGGTGGCCCACGACACCCCCGAGAAGATCGTCACCTTCTCGGTCGACCCGGCCACCGGCATCATGCCTCATCACGGCCGCGCCGTCGCCAAGGCGCTGGGGCTCGCCGGCCCGCAGGCGAAGGAAGCGGGCGAGCTCACCGCCAAGCTCTACGCGGCCTTCACGGCCAAGGACATGAGCATGCTTGAGATCAACCCGCTGGTGCTGACCGGCGACGGCCATCTCAAGTGCCTCGACGCCAAGATCTCGTTCGACTCGAACGCGCTCTACCGCCACCCCGACATCGTCGCGCTCCGCGACGAGACCGAGGAGGACGCCAAGGAGATCGAGGCCTCGAAGTACGACCTCGCCTACATCGCGCTCGACGGCACGATCGGCTGCATGGTCAACGGCGCCGGCCTCGCCATGGCGACGCTCGACATCATCAAGCTCTACGGCGAGGAGCCGGCGAACTTCCTCGACGTCGGCGGCGGCGCGACCGAGGAGAAGGTCACCGCGGCCTTCAAGATCATCACCGCCGACCCGCAGGTGAAGGGCATCCTCGTCAACATCTTCGGCGGGATCATGAAGTGCGACGTCATCGCCCGCGGCGTGATCGCGGCGGTGAAGACGGTGGGCCTGGAGGTGCCGCTCGTCGTGCGCCTCGAGGGCACCAACGTCGAGGAAGGCAAGGCGATCATCAGCGGCTCGGGGCTCAACGTGATCCCGGCGGACGATCTCGACGACGCCGCGCAGAAGATCGTCGCCGCCGTGAAGAAGGGCTGAAGCGTTATGTCCATCCTCATCGACGCGAACACCAAGGTCATCTGCCAGGGCTTCACCGGCAAGAACGGGACCTTCCATTCCGAGCAGGCGCTGGCCTACGGCACCAAGATGGTCGGCGGCACCTCGCCCGGCAAAGGCGGCTCCAAGCACCTCAACCTGCCGGTCTTCGACACGGTCGGCGAGGCCCGCGAGGCCACCGGCGCGACCGCGTCCGTGGTCTACGTGCCGCCGCCGGGCGCGGCCGACGCGATCTGCGAGGCGATCGCGGCCGAGATGCCGCTGATCGTCTGCATCACGGAAGGCATCCCGGTGCTCGACATGGTGCGGGTCAAGCGTGCGCTGATCGGCTCGAAGTCGCGCCTCATCGGGCCGAACTGCCCCGGTGTCGTCACCGCCGGCGAATCGAAGATCGGCATCATGCCGGCCAACATCTTCAAGCCGGGCTCGGTCGGCATCGTCTCGCGCTCCGGCACGCTGACCTACGAGGCGGTGTTCCAGACCTCGACCGCCGGCCTCGGCCAGACCACCGCGGTCGGCATCGGCGGCGACCCGGTGAAGGGCACCGAGTTCATCGACATGCTCGAGATGTTCCTCGCCGACGAGAAGACGACGTCGATCGTGATGATCGGCGAGATCGGCGGCTCGGCCGAGGAGGAGGCGGCGCAGTTCCTGGCCGACGAGGCCAAGCGCGGCCGCAAGAAGCCGATGGTCGGCTTCATCGCCGGCCGCACCGCGCCTCCGGGCCGCCGCATGGGCCATGCCGGCGCGATCATCTCCGGCGGCAAGGGCGGCGCCGAGGACAAGATCGCGGCAATGGAGGCCGCGGGCATCCGCGTCTCGCCGTCGCCGGCGCGCCTCGGCTCGACGCTGGTCGAGGTCCTGAAGGGCTGAAACCGAGTGACAGCCGCGCGCGTATGACCCGCGCGCGGCTGTGTTGCAGCGCACGCAAGCCGGTGACGCCCATATGATGGGCGACGGAGCGCCCGCTTCGTGCGCCCACAGGAATCGCAGCGCGGCCCGCGCCTTCCGCTCGCGGAGGCGCCTCCCGCGCGATGACGCGGCTCATCCGCACCGGCGGAGGGCCCGAAGGACAGGATGACCCGCCGATGGCACGCCAGGACGTGAACGAAGCGCTGCTGGAAACCTCGTTCCTCTACGGCGGCAACGCCGCCTACATCGAGGAATTGCAGGCGGCCTACGCCCGCAACCCGGCTTCGGTCGACCCCGAGTGGCAGAGCTTCTTCAAGGGGCTCGGCGAGGACGAGACCCTGGTCGAGAAGAACGCGGCCGGCGCCTCGTGGACCAAGCCGAACTGGCCGGTGCCGGCCAACGGCGAGATCGTCTCGGCGCTCGACGGCAACTGGGCGACCCTGGAGAAGGCGGTCGGCGAGAGGATCCTCGCCAAGGGCGCGGAGAAGGGCGAGCAGAGGCCCGGCAAGCCCGCCGACGGCCTCGCCGTCACCGGCAAGACCGGCGTCTCGGTCGAGCAGGCGACCAAGGATTCGGTTCGCGCGATCATGCTGATCCGCTCGTACCGCATGCGCGGCCACCTGCACGCCAAGCTCGACCCGCTCGGGCTGGCCCCCCGCGGCGACCACGAGGAACTGCATCCGCAGCATTACGGCTTCCTCGAATCCGACTGGGACCGGCCGATCTTCCTCGACAACGTGCTCGGGCTGGAATTCGCCACGATCCGCGAGATCGTCGCGATCCTGGAGCGGACCTACTGCCAGACCCTCGGCGTCGAGTTCATGCACATCTCCGATCCTGAGGAGAAGGCGTGGCTGCAGGAGCGCATCGAGGGCAAGGACAAGGAGATCTCGTTCACCCCCGAAGGGCGCCGCGCGATCCTCAACAAGCTGATCGAGGCCGAGGGCTTCGAGAAGTTCCTCGACCTCAAGTACACCGGCACCAAGCGCTTCGGCCTCGACGGCTCGGAGGCGATGATCCCGGCGCTCGAGCAGATCATCAAGCGCGGCGGCGCGCTCGGCGTGCGCGAGATCGTGCTCGGCATGGCCCACCGTGGGCGCCTCAACGTGCTCACCAACGTGATGGCAAAGCCGTTCCGTGCGGTGTTCAACGAGTTCAAGGGCGGCTCAGCCTCGCCGGCCGAGGTCGAGGGCTCGGGCGACGTGAAGTACCATCTCGGTGCCTCGTCCGACCGCGCCTTCGACGGCAACAACGTCCACCTGTCGCTCACCGCCAACCCGTCGCACCTCGAGATCGTCGATCCCGTGGTGCTCGGAAAGGTCCGCGCCAAGCAGGACCAGCGCGCCAAGCCGAACGTCGTGCGCGCCAGCGTGATGCCGCTCCTGATCCACGGCGACGCGGCCTTCGCCGGCCAGGGCGTGGTCGCCGAGTGCCTCGGGCTGTCGGGCCTGAAGGGCCACCGCACCGGCGGCTCGATCCACTTCATCATCAACAACCAGATCGGCTTCACCACCGATCCGCGCTTCTCGCGCTCCTCGCCGTACCCGTCCGACGTGGCGAAGATGGTCGAGGCGCCGATCTTCCATTGCAACGGCGACGACCCGGAGGCGGTGACCTTCGCCACCAAGGTCGCGGTCGAGTACCGCCAGAAGTTCGGCAAGCCGGTCGTGATCGACATGCTGTGCTACCGCCGCTTCGGCCACAACGAGGGCGACGAGCCGGCCTTCACCCAGCCGAAGATGTACCAGCGCATCCGCAAGCACACCTCGGTGCTGGAGAGCTACGCGCGCAAGCTGATCGAGAACGGCACCCTGAGCCAGGAGGCCTACGACGCCCGAAAGGCCGAGTTCCGGGCGATGCTCGACGCCGAGCTCGAGGTCGCCGGCACCTACAAGGCCAACAAGGCCGACTGGCTCGACGGGCGCTGGTCCGGCTTCAAGGCCGTGCACGAGGACGTGGACGACCCGCGCCGCGGCCGCACCGGCGTGCCGGTCGAGACCCTGCGCGAGATCGCGCAGAAGATCACCCAGGCGCCCCCCGGCTTCCACCTGCACCGCACGATCCAGCGCTTCATGGACAACCGCGCCAAGGCGGTGGAGACCGGCGTCGGCATCGACTGGGCGACCGCCGAGGCCCTGGCCTTCGGCGCGACCATGCTCGACGGCAACCGCGTCCGGCTCTCGGGCCAGGACGTCGAGCGCGGCACCTTCTCGCAGCGCCACGCCGTGGTGATCGACCAGGAGAACGAGCAGCGCTTCACGCCCCTCAACGCCATCCGCGAGGGCCAGGCGCCGCTGGAGGTGATCAACTCGATGCTGTCCGAGGAGGCGGTGCTCGGCTTCGAGTACGGCTACTCGGCGGCCGAGCCGAACGCGCTCGTGCTGTGGGAGGCGCAGTTCGGCGACTTCGCCAACGGCGCGCAGGTGGTGATCGACCAGTTCATCGCGTCCGGCGAGCGCAAGTGGCTGCGCATGTCCGGCCTCGTGATGCTGCTGCCCCACGGCTACGAGGGGCAGGGGCCGGAGCACTCCTCCGCCCGCCTGGAGCGCTACCTCCAGAGCTGCGCCGAGGACAACATGCAGGTTGCCAACTGCTCGACGCCGGCGAACTACTTCCACATCCTGCGCCGGCAGCTGAAGCGCGACTTCCGCAAGCCGCTGATCCTGATGACGCCGAAGTCGCTGCTGCGCCACAAGCGGGCGGTGTCGACGATCGAGATGATCGCCGAGGGGTCGAGCTTCCACCGCATCCTGTGGGACGACGCCGAGCACGACGAGAGCGGGGTCAAGCTCGTCCGCGACGACAAGGTCCGCCGCGTCGTGCTGTGCTCGGGCAAGGTCTACTACGACCTGTTCGAGGAGCGCGAGAAGCGCGGCGTCAACGACGTCTACCTGCTGCGCGTCGAGCAGCTCTACCCATTCCCGCTCAAGGCGTTGGCCAACGAGATGGGCCGCTTCCGCAATGCCGAGGTGGTGTGGTGCCAGGAGGAGCCCAAGAACATGGGCGCCTGGGCCTTCGTCGAGCCCTACCTCGAATGGGTGCTCGGCCAGGCCGGCTCCGCGGTGAAGCGCGCCCGCTACGTCGGCCGCCCGGCCTCGGCCTCGACCGCCGTGGGGCAGATGTCGAAGCACCAGGCCCAGCTGCAGGCCTTCCTCAACGAGGCCCTCGCGGTCTGAATGTCCTCACCTATGGCGGCGGCTCTCCGGGGCCGCCGCTCACCCTTCCCGGCCGTCCGGTACGGCCCAACCGATCCGGCATGAGCTGACACAATGGCAACCGACATCCTCGTCCCGACGCTCGGCGAATCCGTCAGCGAGGCCACCATCGGCCGCTGGTTCAAGAAGCCGGGCGACACGGTCGCGGCCGACGAGCCCCTGGTCGAGCTCGAGACCGACAAGGTGACCCTCGAGGTCAACGCCCCCGCCGCCGGCGAGCTCGGCGAGATCCTGGTCAAGGACGGCGAGACGGTGGAGCCGGGCGCGCTGCTCGGCTCGATCGTCGAGGCGAGCGGCGGCGGCGCCAAGCCCGCGCCCAAGGAGGCCGCGCCCAAGGAGGCCGCGCCGAAGAAGGAGGCCGAGGCCAAGTCCGAGAGCCGCAGCGAGGCGCCGAAGGCGTCCGCCCCCGATGCCAAGGCGGTCGAGGAGGCCCCGGCCAAGGAATCGGCCGCCGGCTACGGCAACCACGGCGACGCGGCGCCCCCGGCCGCCCGCCCCTCCGACGACAACGGCCCGGCGGTCGGCAAGCTGTCGCGGGAATCGGGCATCGACCCGTCGAGCGTCAACGGCAGCGGCAGGGACGGCCGCGTGACCAAGGGCGACATGCTCGGCGCGATCGCGAAGGGGCCCGCGCAGGCGGCTCCCGCC
>NZ_VRUV01000011.1:0-31649 GCF_008039455.1 Methylobacterium sp. WL116 | reverse complement strand
CTTGAGCCTCATGGTCGGCGATAAACGATGAAGGGGCCCGATCGGGCCCCTTCATCGTTCAAGCTGCGGCCGCCATTGGCCTGGTTTTACTCCGCCACAGCGGCCTGGAATTGGTCCGCCCTTTACACGTGCGCCAAGACCGCCTGCTGCAGCGTGGCGCGGTCCTCGATCCGGGTCGAGAACGAGCGGGTCACCGCGCAGCCCTTGCGGTGGGCCGGCAGCGCGCTGAGCGGCAGGCAGGACAGACCGCGCAGCTCGTGGATGATGCGCTCGCCCACCACCGTCAGGGCCTTGCGCACCGGGCGGGGGTCGAAGTCGGCGAGATCGGCCACGCTGTCGACGCCCACGGCTTCGAGCTTGGCGAGCGAGGCGCGGCCGATGCCCCAGACCTCACCGGCGGGGATGCGGCAGAACCAGTGGTCGTACTCGGCCGGATCGGTGAGGTCGCAGACACCGTCGAGTGGCACGATGCGCTTGGTGATGTGGTTGGCGAGCTTGGCCAGCGTCTTCGTCGGGCCAATGCCGACGCAGGTCGGGATGCCGGTCCAGGCGCGCACCGTGGCGCGGAGGTCGCGGGCCAGCGCGACGCGGCGATCGGCCCGCACGTCCGAGAGGTCGAGGAAGCTCTCGTCGATGGAGTAGATCCCCACCATGGGGGAGAAGTCACGGTATCGCGCGGCGCGATTGGTCGACCTGGACGGTGGAGATCTACGAAGCGTCGGGCCGGCACGTACTCTCGACGCCGTTCACCGACGTGCTGGCCAGTCGGCAGGCGCGGCACGGCTGAGGAAGCAACCAAAAAAGTACATGGCAGATAGCGCCTGACGGCACCTGCTCCTCTACTACCGTCCGATGACGAAAAAGTGCGGGAGCATCAGCGGTCGTCGCGGGTGGCACGCTTTCCACCAACACCTTCACCATGTCGGCGCGGCTACTGAGCATGACGGCCGGGGGCTCGCCAACGAGAGCCTTCCATCGCTTCACAAACTCCCCCTCCGATATATCGTCGAGGGTGTCCGGCTTAGCGGTCGCGAGGTCGATTCGAGTACGATCGGACTCCGTCATGCTTCACCTACTCGGCGCCCCTACGACAAGTTTCGCAGTAGGGGACGCTGACACGAAGGATCCCGTGGGCTGGTTAAGCCGCATTCAAACGGAGGGCACGGACGAGTCTCGGAATGGCTCTGAGATCCGAGCTATCCTGGGCGGTGATCCGCACAAGCGTATGATGCTCAGGCTCCTATGATGCAAGGCAACAAGCTCAGTTGTAGCTCGAACCTTCCGGCCGTCCCAATCTGTGTTAACACTCAGCCATGATAGCTATATTTCGAAACATCACAAATAAACGGGGGCGCCCGAAAACGACGGGCAAGGGTATGCTCATCGGGGTACGCTTCCACGATGAGCAGCTAGCTCCGCTCGATGCCTGGATCGCGGAACACCCAGAGCCGAAACCATCGCGACCTCAGGTAATCCGCGAGGCAGTAGCCGCGCATTTGAGAGCGAAGGGCTATCCAAAATGACCGACGCGCCGGATCCCGACCGCACGGCCCATGCGATTGCTAGAACGTATCCGCAGCATTTTGTATACAGGCGAAGAGTCTGGCTCATCCTCGTAATGAGCAAACAATCGTCACGCAGATGGTTCAGGCGATCCGCCCACAGATCGGTAGTGGCTCCAGGAGCGCGATCGTCAAAGCTCCCAACGCTGCCTTGTCGGTCTGGGAACAGCGTGACCTGGATGTCGATGGTCCTCGCTTCGTAGTGATCAATCAGACTGAGAGCTCTGTGGCCCTTGGATAGCTACAGATATCGAAAGATCCGAGATCGGTGCGCCCTCAAGGTCAACAGTCCTTTTTGCGCAGTATCGTCCCGTCATCAGCGTTGACTATGGCCGGGCGGGATACGAGTTCTGCGGCCTCGAACGCCGAGGCCTGTTCGATTTTGCTGCAGCAAGCGGCTATGTCTGTGCCGACCTGTTCGGAAAGCTTGTTAGGAGGAGGCGGCCTGGAACGCAGTCGCAAATTTCGCTACATGAAGCTTTTTCCCAGTGCCGCATGAACGCAAAATTGAATGGATGTCTTAATTTATCCTGTGATAGCACTGCCAGTATGCTAATAGGGCAAGGGCCGACTGATTATACTCTGACCATGGGCGGCTGATACATGCATGAACCTTGTTTGAAAAAGATTTTACCTTTGTCGGCGTTATCGTTTAAATCCAGCGCAGCTGATCCGCTGCTACCCCTGAGTTCGATTAATAATGTGTTAATTTAGATACATCCAAGCAGAAGCTTCCGTCTTTACTAAAAATATATCATAGGTTAAGGACGCCTAGCTCGCCCACCGTAGTCTCCCGTTCGGGGAACTGTTAACAGGGTGGAAGCGGACCATGAGCGAGAATGTTCAGCCCGGATCACAGACCGGAGTCGAAGAAGTTGTCCTGAACAAAGCCGATCTGGGGACCTGCCGGAGAGCCTTCATCCAGGCACTCGGCCTCGGCACCGTAGGAGCGGCCATACTCGGAGCTGCTGGTCCAGATGCTGCTATGGCGCAAGGCGCGCCCGCAGACATCACCGATATCGACATTGTTCAGTTCGCACTCAATTTCGAGTATCTGGGTGCTGAGTATTATCTGCGCGCTGTCAATGGCACAGGCCTCAAGGCTGGCGATATCGACGGCGTTGGGGGCGTGGGAACTGTCAACGGCGGCAAGCAGGTGCCGTTCGCGGATCCTTTCATCCGCAAATTCGCTTTCGAACTGGGGGCCGATGAAGAAGCCCATGTTCGGACACTTCGCGCCGCGCTACCGGATGCGAGCCGAATTGGCCGGCCGCAACTCGATCTCGATTTCGCATTCACCTTCGCGGCTCGCTCGGCCGGGCTCGTCGGACCGAACGACCGTTTCGACGTTTATGCCAGCGATGACACGTTCCTCCTGGGGGCCTTCCTGCTCGAGGACGTTTGCGTCACAGCCCTAATCGGCGGTGCTCCATTCATTAAGGACAAAGGCGTTCTTATGACGGCCTCCGGCTTCCTTGGTACCGAGGGATACCAGGCGGGCGCTATCCGTACCCTCCTCTATTCCCGTGGCCTGATCACTCAAGCAAATGCGATTTCGAACGCGCGCGATGCCCTCGACGGTAACACCGATCTCGACCAGGGCATCAGTGGCGATCAGTCGGCGACACCAGGCTTCTCTCAGAACGATGCCAATCTTGTTCCAGCCGATCGCAACAGCCTCGCTTTCGGACGAACGTTTGGTCAAGTATTGAACATCGCCTATTTAAACACTACGCAAAGCCCAGGCGGCTTCTTCCCGCAAGGTCTCCGCGGTCGACTGCGGTAATTTCCAGCATTGGCTGCAACGACAAAGCAAAAAATAGAGAGTTAAGAACTCAACAAACCATGAGTACGACCACGCAATTGAAGATCGCGTGGTCGTTTATTAAGTCGTCTTGCGCAGTTCACACGGCGGCTTTAAACTGGTGTTCCGCTGTCCTACAGACATATCCATGCGCAGGCTGTCTTTGAAGAAAGGAAAGCTGTCAGTCGTGGGATCGCTGATTGCTGGTCTCTGCTATGTTGGACGGTTTCCCTGCACCTACGACGATAGCACCGGTCGTATCCGAGCGAGCGCTGGCGAGCTAGTGCAGGATCTCGAACTAAAGAGGCCTGCGAACTCGGGTTCGTCGCGGATGCAGCGACCAAGGCTTCGTAACTTCTGGCTCGGTGGACCAGTCGGACGGACGCTCCGCCTGGACATCCAATCTGAGGAGGGACTCAAGACGCCCCGACCAAGGCGTCGAGCGTCGGGAACTTGGCAATAGGTTCGATGCATATCTAAGAATGGCCTCATCTTCTGATCCAACTCTCCCGTCGTTGGTCGTCAAACGTGGACGCTTAGGGAACATTCATTTGCGCTTGACGACACACAATGGAAATCTGAAAGCCAGCTTGAAAGATGTTGGCATAGTTGGTAGGCAGCAGACCGATATGGATCAAAGTGTCCGCAGTAAAATTGCTGCTCTCGCCGAAGACTTCTTGCGCATGACCGAGCAAAAGCACAAAGCATAGATTATAAATTCAACGTTTGATACATGTATGCTTGCTTCGATGTCTAGTGTAGCGGAAAAACTTAGATACCGTCTTTGCATTGTGTTCGCTGGGATGACATGGCGATGCTGAACAGATATATCTCGGTTCTTATCATCCTAGCTGTATGATCATAGGGTGTGACGGCTCAGTCTTCGCATCGGAGTGGGGGGGCGCAACTCAGAGCCAGGCTCTTCACGGCAGCGCCAACAACGACAGAAACGGTCCCTCAGGCGATCCAGTATAGTCAAGCGAGCCTGAGGGCACACTCGAAGCGCTACCGGATCAATCCGAAGACGGTTGCCAAGTGGAGGCAGCGGTCCTCGGTTGCCGACCAGCGCACGGGATTGGGGATTCCGCGTTCGACGGTGATGTCGCCAGAGGACGAGGCGGTCGTTGTCGCCTTTCGCCATCACACGCACCTGCAGCTCGATGACTGCCTCAGCGTGCTCCAGGCGACGATCCCGCAGCTGACCCGCTCGTCGCTGCATCGTTGCCTATAGCACCACGGCAGTAGTCGATTGCCGGAGGTCGAGGGCGACAAGCCCAAGCGGTTGCGCTTCATGGCCAACCCGCTCGGCTACTTCCAAATCGATTTGGCTGAAGTCCGCACGGCCGAAGGACGGCTCTACCTGCTCGTGGCCATCGACCGCACGACCATGTTCGCCTTCGTCGAACTCCATGAGAAGGCCACGCGGCGGGTCGCAGGCGACCTTTCTTCACCATCTCATTGAGGCCATGCCCGACAAGGTGCGCGTGGTGCTCACCGCCAATGGCACCCAGTTTACCACGCCCGGCAACGTTGCTTCGGCTGCTTCCATCATCAGGGAGGCGATTGCAGCCGGCGAGACATTCCGAGTTCACAGCTTTGAGCCCGCCTGTCCCACAACAATATCGACGATCGCTTAGACGAACCTTGGCACCTCTGGATCAATGGACAGGTCTGGCAGATTAACCGCACGATCAAGGACGCGACGGTCAAGCGTTATAACTACGACAGCAAAGTGCCGCTCTGCGCTCACTTGGCCGACTTTGTCAGTATTTACAACTTCGGTACGCTGCCTAAAGACCTTGAATGGCTTTACGCTCTATGAGGCCAACTGCGAGGCATGGTTCGCCGAGCTTAGCCGCCCGCGCCGATCCACCTGCTGTTCGACACCGCCCGCGCGAATCTGTCGAGCCTCCGTCAAGTTCCTCGACCGCATGCGTCGTCACGCTAAGAGCAGGGCTTGGCAGTAAGGGTGGCCTGCATCGTAGGAAAGGGGGAATACGTCCGCATAGCAGCGACGCTCTTTGATCGGTCACTGCGTGCATTGGGCCGACATCCGAGCTATGCCGCCTACAGCGTTCGGCAGGTGCGAGCATTGTCTGCCCCGCACTTGTGCGCACCGTAAAGCGTTCTCAGACAGGCGAAGCCTACGCCGGCTCAAATCTTGATCGTGCCATTCGGAAGTGTCACCACGACACGCGGCTTGATCGGTCGGATGTCCCAAAGGTTAGCTTCGGCGTAGCGAATAATCCGCGTCCCATCGTTTGCGATGGGATAAAGATAGCAATGATCGAGCGCCAGCACCAAGCTCGGCACGTTGGCGCCACGCGAAGGATCAGCATTCAAATTGAACTGCATAACATCCTGAAAGCCGGTCGGAGCCCGTGCCATTATGTCAATGAATTGATCAACCACTCCGAAATCCAAACCGAGCGAAAGTCTCAGCCGCTTGATCGGCTCCGCTGCCGGATGGTCGGGCGCCGTTCGAAGCAGCGTCAGCTTGAGGTGCGCTTGCCCGCTTTTTGGCATCTCCCAATGATGGGCTGTCGGAACTCCGAACAGCGGGGGGATCGTCCGCGGCAAGCGTTTCGAATGATCGGCGATGCGAAGTTCCGGCCGGCCGTTTTCACGATAGTGCAGTAGCGGGTTGACCTTTCTGCCCACCACGTCTGGATAGCGTCCAAGATAGCTGAACGTGCTAAAATGCGGATGCGGATCGAGACCTTTCGCAGCACCGACCTTGAGGTAGTGCCGCAGGGGATTTTGCCAGGCTCTCGTCTGAAGCCGATAGAATGCAGTGTCGAAGTCCGCGTTCGGGTCGTAACCCCGGCGCCCACCAATCAGGCTGTAATGCAGGTAGGGATCGAGGGCGGAGGCTGCCGCATCAGGATGGCTGCGCAGGTAATAAGCGGTGTCGAACAACTTCGGCACCCGGCCTAGAATGATGCGGCGCAAAACGCCGGTGAGCCTTCGGCCGAGGCGCGGTGCGGCAGTGTCGATCATGAGGCAATCGGTCGTGCGCGGCTCGGTCATGCGAAAGTCGAGGCCTCGCAGATCCGGCGCAGATGTTCGCGGTAGGCCTCCGGCGCGCATTCCGAGCGGATGCGTGCTAGTCCCGCGGACTGTACGCGTCGCCAGAGGTCGGCGTTCTCGTGGAGGCGCACGAGCCCCTCAGCGAAGGCTTCCGGATCTAGCCAGTCGCAACTCTCGAAGCCGACGCCTTCCTCCCAGCCGATCTGCGCGGCCAGGATCGGCGTGATGAAGCATGGAAGTCCGTGCCGTACCGCGTCGTGTACCTTGTGCGGGATGCCGGCGGCAAAGCGTGTCGGAGCGAGGCAGACGCGGGCTGCATCGAAGAACGGTCCCGCCTCGGGCACCCGGCCCATCACCATGACACCAGGCCTCGTGTAGCGGGCGCAAATCGCGGGCGCGATAGTGCCGACGATCCGCAGCGTCGTGCCGGGCATTCGCGCCCGCAGGCGAGGCCAAACCGCATCGAAAAACCAATCTAGCGAATCGACATTTGGCAGCCCGTCCTGCTCCAACGCGCCGATGAACAGGAACCCAGCCCGATCGGCGAAGCGTGGGCCAGAGGTCTCCGGCAACGCCATGGCGTGACCGAGGACCGTTGCATTGACGCGGGCGTAGCTCGCCAACAGCCGCGACTCCGCCTCGGAAACGCAGACAACCTGATCAGCATTCGCGTAATACTGCGTCTCGGAAATGGCAGCCTTCGCAAGATCGGCCGCGGTGCCCAAACCCTGCTCCATCACGGCTCCGACGAAGGAGCGGGACGCGAACAGGGCTTCGGAATCGAAGACGACTCGGGATTTGACGAAGGCGCGCGGGCTTGATCTGACATCAAAAAGAAGCTGCATCACGAGGGCGATGTTGTGCGGTCGGCTGACCCAGAGAACATCGAAATAGCCCGGTCGCTCGCCGATCAACCGCGCGAGGCCATCGCGGCCGTCCGAGGCGAGGATCTCTACCCGCTGATCGATGTCGCGGCAGCGCTGAGCCTGCTCGGCATCTGCCCGGTAGATCGGATAGAGCGTCACCCCGTAGCCGAGTTTGGCCATCGTATTAACGATGTGGTTTGCGCGCGGATAGCCGGCGCCCATATCGAGATGCGGCACGGTGTCGTCGATGAACAGGACGCGTAACACCCACGGGTCGTGGTCCCGGGCGGCAAGCCCTGATTGCGACGGGCCCTGGTGGAAGAGCCAGTCGCGGTGCCGCTCCAGAAACAGTGCACGGTTGCGATCGAGGAGCATCTCCACATCGGCGCGCTTGGCGCTGGTGGCGTTCTCAAAATGCACCGCGATGGCACGGGCCTGGTAGATCACGCGCCGCCCGGCCTGATGGCATCGCACGCAGAGGTCAGTATCCTCGAAATAGGCCGGTGCGTAGGCGTCGTCAAAGCCACCGAGCGTCTGGAACAGCGCCTGCTCGATCATCAACACGGCGCCGGAGACGTATCCGACATCGCGGGTGAAGCCGGCTTCCGGTGCGAACGGGTCGGGTACCCCACGAAGATAGGGGTAGGTGATCTGCGCATCCTCTTGGAAGTTAGCGCCCGCCTCCTGCAGGATGCCGCCGGGGAACACGAGGCGCGACCCGACAATCCCAACATGGTCGAGATTGGTGAAAGTCTGCGCCATAGCCCGAATTGCGCCGGGCATTAGGTCGACGTCGGGGTTGAGAAACAGGATGAGACGGCCGCGTGCGCGTGCCGCGCCGTCGTTGCAGGCCGGCCCGAACCCGGCATTCGCCGCGTTTCGGATGAGCGTCGCTCCGTCAATCCGGTCGAACAGGGCACCGGTTTCGGGCATCGACGCGTTGTCGACGACGATCACCTCGAACGGCACGCCTGCAAGCCCCTGCTGCGCCGCGAGGCGCCACAGGGTGAGCGCGAGGATATGGCGGGCGTTCAACGAAACAATGACGATCGAAATGAGCGGTGCTTCTTCCGGCCGAAAAGCGATCCGCACGTCGTTGAGAAAAAGGGCGTCCCAGATCAGGCGCGCTTCAGCGATCACCACCCGGCGCCCGACGTCGGCATCGACGGCGTCGAAAGACTCAACCAGGATGGTTTCGCTCTTAGCTGCGTCACCCTTGGACACGTCGCTTTCGGCGCTACCTTCCTCGACGCCGCCACCCTTGCCGGCGGTGCTCTCGAGCAGATCGGTCTTGGGCATGTCGCTCATGGCTGGATTGTCCCGCCCGCATGCGCGGATGCGATCGCGATCCGGCCGATCAGGTCGTCTGTGAGGAACAGCACCGTCCCGTTCGGGGCGATTGGAGCCAGTCCGATGCCCGACACGCTGACGACCGCAGGAACCGGTGTCAGCTCCCGGCGCGGCGCCTCGAAGGCGAAGCCGGGCGACAAGCTGAGCGGTGCGATCCCGTCGAGCGTAAGCTCATGCGCGCGGCCCCCATCGGGCTCGAGTAAGAACGCGGCAACTGCACGAACACCGGTGAGAAGGTGGCTCGGCAGGACAAGCGCCAGGGCAAACCCGTTCGCGCTTGCGCCGACGCAGCGCGCCGCGGTCGCCCAATCGGGCTGGACGTCGCGGAACGCACGGGCGGCAGCCTCACGGATCTCCCGAGGCAAGCGTTTCTCGCGGACCCATTCCGGCGACATCGCCACGACGACAAGACCGAGCGATGCCGTCGTCTCCCGTGCCGGCGTGGAACCGGCAAACCAGCGGCGGCGCTCCGGTGCGTACCTGATCGCTTGTGCCGCCGTCTCGCCCAGGCGCTCGGTCGCCAATAGCCGGCCAAAGGCCGGATGGTCCTGAAGCGCGGAATTCGCCGAGCGGACACCGATCGGCCAGGACTGCTCCATCGATTCGACGATTGCGGCGGGCGGTGCGACGGCAACGGGTCGCCTGTGACTTGCGGCGTGGATCACGTCAGCGAGTTCGGCCTCGGCCTGCAACGAGATCGCGTTGAAGCGCGCAAACAGTGTAGCGCAAGCCTGCGTCAACGCTGAGAGACCGGCGGGATCCGAACGCAGCGCCAGGATCGCCGCTTTAACCTCGGCGACGTCCGCGCAACGATGCGCCAACTCCTCGGCGCCGAACCCCTCGAAGCCTATCGCGGTGCCGACCACCGGCACGCCGTAGGACAGGGCCTCGGCGACTTTCATCTTCAGGCCGCTGCCCATCAGCATCGGCGCCACGATCACGTCGGTCTCGGCGTAGAACCTTTCGAGATCGTCGACGTAGCCGAGCAGCATCACCCCCGGCAGGTCAAGGCCGCCCAGCGCGTGGCAGATCTCGCCGGCGATCCGCAATTCCGGCTTGTCCGGTGTCCAGCCCGCGGCCCATGCGTGGGCGAACTTGCTGATTGAGAACAGGTTGGGATCGTTGCCGTGCCCGACGAAGCCGATCCGTGCGATCACGCGCGGCGCTGAGAACGGTGCGCGGACCGGAAATACCGGCGGCAGCAGCAGCACCCGCCGGTCGGTCAACCCGGCGAAGTAAGCCGCCTCCTCCGATTGGATCGCTAGCACCACATCGGCGCGGTCGAGCGCAGCCGCCTCGCTCTTGCGGTCGGTGTAGTAGAAGTTTGGTTCAGCCCGAAACGGACGGTACTGCAGCTGCCGGTCGGCGAAGCGGTCATGCGTGTCGATGAGCTTGAGCATGTCCTGCGCGTAATCGAGGCAGCGCGACAGGAACATGTAGTTGACGAGGATCGCCACGGTGTCGGGGTGTTCCGCCGCATACCACGCCACGAACCGGTCGAGCGCTGCCGAGCCCCATTCGTCGATCCCGAAAATTAGGGAGCGCGTTTTCAGCGGGATCGTCTCGTTCGCTTCAATCAGGAATGTACGCTGGAAGCTCGCTTGCATCGCCGCGAGATCGGTTGGCGGATGCTGGCCGAAGCGGCGGTAGACCTGATCCTCGTGGGCGAAGTAGGCGAAGTCGACGGCAAAGCCCGCGCGTTGAAGCGCCGAACAGGTGAGCGCCAGCCGTTTGCGGTTGCCGGCGCTGGCTGGCACGGCTGGCATCGGCGCAACTACGAGGACCGTGGCGATCGGTGTCAGAGTGGACGACGGGGTCTCGGCGCTCATCCGGCAGCTGCGCTCAGTCGCGCCGCGGCGAAGCCGCCATTCGCGATCAAGAAGACACGTCGGGGTCGCCCAACCTCTGGTCCCCAAAACGGATCAAGGTCAAGATCCATCCGCGACGCCGGCGAGAACGTCATGCGCGCCGTCGCGACGCGGGCGCAGCGGAGTCCGGACCCGGAATCGAACAAGACGTAGTTCGGCACCTCCGTGCCCGAGACGCTGCAGGCTCGCGGATCGTCGGCGAGCGTGACCTCCGGCCCGTCCTTCGGCACCGGAACGTCGCGAATAGCCGGCGCCAGCAGGGTAATCGGGTCGGCCAGGGCAGTGGCGTTCTGAGGCGTCATCGACGAGAGCACGGCTCGGGCCATCACGGCGGCGTCGCCGGGTGACAGCGTCCCCGCCGGCTCGGCCGGGCCGGTCGCAAGGGTGATGGGATGGAAATGCGTGGCGACGACGAGCCGTGTCCCGCGTGCAAGTGCCGTCCCCGCAGCGTCGCCTCGTGTGCGCAGCAGCAGCAAGCCAGTTGGCCGCTTCTCCCGCGCCGTCATGCCGGCGAACGCCCAGGTCTCGAGTGTCACGTCGCCGGGCGCGACCACCGCGAGGGGAATCGGCATTGAGGTCGGCAGGCGAAAGCTGCAGAGAACCCAATCGGATCCGAAGCGGAAGATGCGGGCGTCGCACCGGGTGGACGCGCCTTCACGGTAGAACGACGCGGTCATCCGTTGCCTTCATGAAACGATCGCATCGCTACAATTCACGGTTCGAACGCATAACGCTCGCGGCGCTGTGTCCGTCCCCCGAGGGCGAGCGTGGTACGGGAGCGCCGGTGCATGCGCAACCCGGTTGAAGCCACGGCCTACGTGAAGATGTCGCTGTCCGAAGAGCTTGGTGGCGACATTGTATCCTTGATGTCGCTAACCTGACACAGCCAATGGTTTTGGCGCGATTTCTGACCTTGATCTGGTCGTAGGCCGGACAATCCGTGTAGGCTCCGGCTGATTGTGACGCCTAGCGCACGGGCGACCGGCTGGATCGGAGAGGACGTATGCAGATCGACGCCCCCGCCGCCATCCAGGGCGAGACCCTGGCGGAATTCCTTCGCCGTCGGCGCGGGCTCGCGACGGTACCGGCACCGCCGCGCGCCAGCGGCGGCGCGGCGGAAGCGATCTGGCGGGGCGGGACGGTCTCGGCGATCGACCTCGCGGATGCGGTCGCGGCCTTTCACGGGGTCCCACGGGCCGACCGTCACGCGATCGCCGGACTTCCCCATGCCCTCGACACATTGTCCCGCGACTTCCTACGCGAGGCCTACCTGTATCCGGTCATGCGCGACGGGCACCCGCTGCTGGTGACCGCGGACCCCGGCCATCTCGAACCGATCCGCGCGGTCGCCCTCGCGCTTGGCGGGGCGGTGCCGTTGGCGGTGCTCTCGTTCGAAGAAATCGAGGAGCTGTTCGAGCGTAGTCGCCCCGCCGACGCGCCACGCGACGAGGTCGAGAGCGAGACCGGGTCCGACTACGCCCTCTCCGACGACATCGAGACGCTGCAGGATCTCGCCCGCGGCGCCCCGATCGTGCGCGTCATCGACGGGCTGTTAGAGCGTGCGATCCAGGCGGGCGCCACCGACATCCACATCGAGACCGGACGCGAGGAACTGAAGGTCCGGTTCCGCGTAGACGGTCACTTGCGGGCGCAGCAGACGATGCCGCGTCACATGGCAGCCGCGGTAATCTCGCGGGTGAAGATTCTCGCCGGCCTCGACATCGCCGAACGCCGCCTGCCGCAGGACGGGCGCACCAACGTCAGGATCGGCAACACCGAGGCGGATCTGCGCGTCGCGATCATGCCGACACTTTACGGCGAGACGGCAGTGCTCCGTATTTTGCTGAAGGACACGCGGCTACTCGACTTCAAGCGCGTTGGCCTGTCCGACCGCGACCGCGACGCGGTGGTCAGGCTGCTCGCCGAGCCACACGGCATCATTATTGTTACCGGCCCCACCGGCAGCGGCAAGACTACGACGCTCGCCACCGCGATCTCTCTGCTGAACGATCCCGCGCGCAAGATCGTCACCGTCGAGGACCCGGTGGAGTACCAACTCCCCGGAATCCACCAGACCCAGATCAAGCCGGCAATCGGTCTAACCTTCGCCACCGCACTGCGATCGTTCCTTCGCCACGACCCAGATGTGATCATGGTCGGCGAGATGCGGGACCGCGAAACCGCGGCGATCGGCATCCAGGCCGCTCTCACCGGGCACCTTGTGCTGACGACATTGCATACCAACAGCGCGGTCGACGCGGTGGTGCGCCTCGTCGATATGGGGGTCGAGCCGTATCTCATCGCGTCGAGCCTGCGCGGGGTGATAGGCCAGCGGCTGGTTCGTCGCTTGTGCGAGCGCTGCCGGGTTCCAGATCCAAAGGGCCTCGAGGTCGCTCGCGACCTCCGCGCGCGCCGTGGCGGCCCCGAGGCGACGGGCCACAACTTTCACGCAGCGACCGGCTGTGCCCATTGCAACGAGAGCGGCTTCCGCGGACGCATCGGGGTGTTCGAGGCACTCGCTGTCGGCGACGACTTGCGTGACCTCATCCGCGGCCAGCCCGATCCCCGCATCCTGCTCCAGGCGGCGCGTGCGGTCGGCATGACTACGATGCTTGACGATGGGATCGAGAAGGCGAGCCTTGGACTCACCTCACTCGACGAGGTTATGCGGATTTCGGGATGACGCTCTCTACCGGAATGATGCCGGCCACGATCCGGCCCGCAGCGACCGCGATGCAGACGATCGGCGCAGCGCTGCTCGACTCCTTTGTTGCGACCCTCCGGCCACTCGTTGCCCGCTTCTCGACGGGCGTGAGCCACGTCGTCTTGATCGCGCCGGATGGACTCTTGCTCCACAGCCTGCGGAAAGATTGTCTTGGCCCGCCGCTGCATCTGGCCGACGACGTGCGCGCACCGGAGGCGTTCCACGTGGGTGCGGTGCAGTTGAGACTGCCACCGGAGGTGTTCCTGACGCGCTCGCTGCGCCTTCCCGATGCCGGGCGAAGTTATCTCCAGCCGATCATCGCGCACCGCTTGGAACGTCTGACGCCATGGCGGGCGGACCACGTTCTCTATGCCTACAGCGTCGTCGACGGCGTCTCCGAGGATGGCACGATCGGTGTCGATCTGCTCGCGACCTCCGTCGATCTCGTGGCGCCGTTCCTGGCGCGCCTCGCAGGTGCGGGGCTCACGGCAACGGCGCTGGGCAGTGCCGCGGAACCGCTCGACGCGCCGCTACGCTTCGACCTCTATAAGGGGCGTACGCAGGCTTCCGACGGCCGCCTTCGGGCGCGTATCGGCCGCGGCTTCGCAGTCCTGCTCGGCGGGCTCGCGACCGCGTGCCTGTTCTCAGCGATCGTGGCGGCTTCGGCCACGTCGGACGCAGAGGATGTCCAGCAGAGGCTGACTGCGCTACGCACGAAGCTCGCGCTGCGCGGCGGGCCTGGCACATCACGCGAACGCGCCCTGTTAGAGGGCAAGCGCGCCGATACCGCGACGATCGTGCTTATCGATAAGCTGAGCCGCGCCTTGCCCGACGACACGGTACTGCGCGAACTCGACATCGATCCGACCCGGATTCGCCTCGTAGGCCGCTCTGTCGATGCGCCGGCGCTGATCGCACGCCTCGAAGTGGATGCCGGCTTGAAGAACCCGCGTTTCGCCGCGCCGGTGATCCGCGATGCTGACAGGCGGGACGCCTTCGATCTGGTAGCGACCCGCAGCGATGCGCCGGGCACGGCACGATGACGCTCGCGGAAGCCCGTGACACTCGCTGGTTCGGGCCGCTTGCTGTCGCGCTGTGCGTTGGCATACCGCTACTGTTGCTCGCAATCACGATCACCAATCTCACGCGCTGGTTGGAGGCCGGTGCCGAGGTGAATAGCGCAGCCGGCCATCTCGCTCAGGTCGAGGCGAGGATCCGGGCGGAGGCCGGTCGTCCGGTGCCGACGCGCGGTGACCTCTCGGCCCTTTATCTGACAGCTGAAACGGGGAGCCTCGCCCGCGCAGAACTCCAGCAGCGTCTCGCCGGCCTCGTCGAACGCGCTGGCGGCCGGCTGATTGAGGTTCGCGGCGACGAAGCACCCGACGCGGCGGCTCAGCGCAGCATACAGCTTCGCCTTAGTCTCGACATCGGCAACGAAGGATTCTTCGATTTGCTAAAGGCAGTCGAGACCGGCCTGCCGCTGCTTACGGTCGAGGCCGTGAACATCCGCCCTGTGTCGGGGCGTAGCGCGGGGGGCGAGGAAGCCAATCCGACCCTGCGCGTCGCACTCGCGATCCGCGGCTACCGCCGCGAGAGCACGCAATGATCTGCCCGTATCGTCATGCCCGACGCCGTGGCGCCGCCGCCGGTGCCGTTCTGGTTCTCGTCCTTCTCGAATCGGCGATCGTGCCGACGTCGGCTCAAGTCGCTGACGACCGCCCGCCACCAGGCCCAGCGCAGAACCTGAACCCGCTGAGCACGCTCGATCCCGCGACGCTCGATGCCTTTAGGGGACGGCCGCTCTTCGCACCATCGCGCCGACCGCCACCACCGCGACAGGTTATTACCGCTCCACCGGCGCCCGTGGCGGTCGAAGCTCCGCCGCCGGATCTGCGCCTCGTCGGCGTCGTCGCGGGTGTGGACAAAGCTGTAGCGATCCTGCGCCGTCCAACAGGAGGTTCTTCGCTCAGCCTTAAACTCGGGGACTCGGTGGAAACATGGCGTGTCCAGGCCATCGGCCCCGACCGCGTAACGCTTCGCGATGGGACGCGCGAGACCACCTATCGGCTCTTTAGCGTAGGTACATCGAGCCCTCCGGGTGCACGTCCCGGCAGTCCTCTGCCTATCGGCATTCCGCTAGGGCGATGAGCCATCTTGGTGCCCGGGGGACCTAAATGGGGTACCGCTGGCCTTTATCGGAGAAGGATTGCCCCGCGATTTTTACCGACAGCGGGCATGAGTCCCGCCCGACTATATAGAACTCAACCGTGATTGGCTTTCTAAAGCATCGCCACACCTTCACGCCACGCGGCAATCTCACGATGTGATCCTGCTGAGGGGATGGCTGATGGCCTGCCCGCATTTCCTCGACGTCGTGTCGTCCACGCCGGGCATGGTCGGGCATGCGATCCTCGCGAAAGTTCCGGCGAGCTGGTGTATTTGATCGCGCGCGTCGCTCTCGATGTCGGCGCCGGTTCTACCTGCGGTCGATACGACGACCGAACCCGTGATCCGGCCCGCCTCGCTGATGAGCGTGAAGTTGAACCTGCCCATGCGGCTGCGCCGCACGACGTAGTGGACCTTCGACATCGCCCGCCTCCGGCAAAATGTTTCCGAAGGAGCCTACGGTGCGAGATGTGCTCAAGTTTCAAGGAAGCGTCTCGACTCGGGCCAGCGATCCGAGTGGTCGGTCGCATGTACCGCAGATCGGGACCGACGATCGTCCGCGCACGCGCTAGCAGAAGCCGAGCCGACCGAGATAGCGATGACGATAGGCCCGCGCCGGTCGCCGATTGATCAGCCTCTTTCACGACTGAACTCGGTGACCCACGTTTCGCGTCGTCGGAGAACGATGCCTTGCCCTCCGACGACGATACCTGTGCGGCGACTAGCGCAGGGTTCCGTTGAGGCCGCCGGGGAAGAAGCCGCCCGGGCTCTGGGTGGTGTTGAGGTAGACGATGTTCAGAACCTGGCCGGGGGTGCGGGCGAACACAAGGCCTTGGGCGTTGGTCGGAACGAGGTTCGCATCCGAGAACTGGAAGCCTGGGGTCGCAGACTGGGTTCCGCTAATGCCCTGGTCGAGGTCGGTATTGCCGTCGAGCGAGTCGCGAGCGTTTGAGATCGCGTCCGCCTGATTAATCAGGCCCTTAGCGTACAGCGTAGTGCGGATGATGCCAGCGTGATAGGCCTCGACCGCGAGGATGCTGGCAGCAGCGCTTAGATAGGTCTTGTTCTGGATCGCGCCGGCAGCGCCGTTATAAGCAGTGACTCCAACATCCTCGAAGATGAAGGAGGCGAGAAGGAAGTTCGTGTCATTGGCGTAGGCGTCGAACCGGTCGTTTGCGCCGATCAGGCCCGCCGCGCGGGCGGCGGCGGTGAAGGCGAAGTCGATGTCGAGGCGAGGACGGCTGACGGCGGCGCTGCCCAGTGCAGCGCGCAGGAAGCGGACGTGGGCCTCCTCGTCGGCGGCGATCTCGAAAGCGTACTTGCGGACGTTCGGATCGGTGAACGGCACGGCACGGCCACCGCCGTTGACGGCGCCGATGGCACCGACGCCCTGCAGGTCGGCGGCCTTCAGGCCGGCCCCGTTAACGGCGTTGAGGTAGAATTCCGCCTCGAGATACTCGAGGTTAAGTGCGAAGTTCAGGATGTCCGCGTCGGTGACGTTCGGCGGCAGTGCTTGAGCCTGGGACTGGGTCGTGGCGTTGCCGAGGATGGCGGCGCCAGCGATGCCGAGGCCGAGCGTCTGGAGGAAGGCGCGACGACCTTTTTCGAGATTGACGACGCGAGTGCCGGGCTCGAGGCCCGCAAGCTCGCTCTCTGCAGTGTTCTGCCTGTCGATCATGGTCCGTTTTCTCCCAACGTGTCGCACGCCTGAAATCGCGGCGTCGACGGCGAAGTTAGCGGTAACGCGATTCGCCACAATGACGGGTTTACTAAAAGTGGCTTAACTGTGTAGCATTTTCTTTGACTGTGTCTAATCAGGCACGCAATAGCAAGAAAGCTGTTGTAGGGCGCTCGTCCCGGTGGGCACGGACAGAAATGAAGGGTACGTTAACGAAAGGCCGAGATCGGAAAAATTTCCCATGTCTTTGACGCGGCTATCCTTTGCTCTGGTTTGTTGCGCGGGACTTCTCGGCTCCGTCGCCCTCGCCCGTGATATCGCCCCCCCGCGTGCCAGCCTTACAGGCCCCGAAACAGAGGTGGATCTGACGGCGCGTCCGCTGCGCCGGACCGTTGCAGGCAAGCCGTCGCGGGATGCGGTCGTTGCGCCTGATCGTGGCGAGGGGCGGACCTACAATTTCAGCCCTGAGGATGTCGAGGCGACGGCGGGGCTTGGCTCCGACGCGGTGGAGATCGGGACCCAGCCCGGCGAGGCCGGCAGCTACCGTCTCAACTTCGAGCGGGCTGAAGTGAAGGATGTGGTCCACGCCATTCTGAACGATACGCTCGGCCTCAACTACACGATGGCTTCCGACGTCGCTGGCCAGATTACAATCTCCTCGCCCCGGCCGATGACGCGCGTAGAGCTGCTCTCCGCGCTGGAGACGGTGCTGTCAGGCCAGGGCTACACTATGACCCGCAACGCGGCCGGCTACCGCATTACCTCGGCCGCCACTAGCATCGGAAACGTCAGCTTCGGCAACGCGCAGGTGCCGGGCTACGGCGTCTCGGTGGTTCCGTTGCGCTACGTCTCGGCCGCGGTGATGTCGAAGCTCGTTTCGGGTTTCGTTACCGAGGCAGACGGCCTGCGTTTCGATACCGGGCGCAACACCATCATCGTGAAGGGACCCGGCCCGCGTCGCCAGGAAGCGGTGAGCGCGATCCTGGCCTTTGATGCGGACTGGATGCGAGGGCAGTCGGTGAGCCTGTTCGAGCTACGCCGTGCCCGGCCGGAGGCGGTCGTCGCCGACCTGACGCAGCTGTTTGACACTGGCGAAAACGGGGCGAGTTCGGGCCTGATCCAGTTCAAACCGATCACGCGCCTGCGCGCTGTGATGGCGATGTCGAAGAACCCGTCCCTGATCCGCCGGGCCGAAACCTTCGTGCGCAAGCTCGACGGCACGGTCGAGGCCGCCGAGGAGACGGTGTTCATCTACAAGGCGCGTTACCGCGACGCAAAGGAACTGGCGCGCGTCATCAACGGTCTCTTCGGGACCGGAAACTCGAACATGAACACCAACACCCCGACTCAGGGCGCCGGGCTCGGGGGCCTCAACGGGGGCGGACAGGGGCAGGGCCGGAATTTTGCCGGTAGCAATCAGGGCGGTGGCCTGAACGGCGGTAATTCCGGCTCTAGTTATGGCAGCCTCGGCCAGGGCAATTCCGCCAACCAGGGCGGCGGCCAGCAGAACACCGGCGCCGACCTCCTCCGGGCGCGGTTCGCCTCAGCCTACGGCGACTCGGTGCAAAGCAACGGCATGGCCGATGGCGGCCCAACGGCGCTCGGCGGCGGCAGCGACAGCCTCGACCTGACCCGGCGCGGCAACGGAGCGCGGCGCGTCTCGATCAGCGCGGACCCATCGAACAATTCGGTCATCACCTATGCCGACGGCGAGACCTACCGAAAGATCAACGCAGCGCTCCGTCAGCTCGACGCGACCCCGGCGCAGGTTGCCGTTAACGTAACCATCGCCGAGGTGACGCTCACCGACCAGCTCAAGTACGGCGTGCAGTACTTTCTCGACTCTAAGAACATCGGGCTGGGCAAGGGCAAGGGATCGATTGGCCTGCTGAGCGCGGCCGCGGCGACGGCCGGCGGCGCCACCAACGCGCTTACGGCGGGGGCCGGCGGCGGCTTCAATTTCCTTGTCGGCGGTTATTCCGGCCCGGACGTGGTGCTCTCGGCGCTCGACGGCTTCACCGACGTCAAGATCCTGTCCTCGCCCTCCCTCGTCGTCATTGAGAACCAGCCTGCCTCGCTCCAGGTTGGCGATTCCGTGCCGATCACCACGACGCAGGCACAGGGGATCACCGTGCCCGGCGCTCCGCTCGTCAGCCAGGTCGAGTTCCGCGACACCGGCATCATCCTCAACGTTGTCCCCCGCATCGGCCAGAACGATGCCGTGACCATGCAGATCGAGCAGGAGATCTCGGCGGTGGTTGGCGCTTCAAACACCCTAACGCCGACGATCTCGAAACGCCGCGTCGCGAGCACGATCTCGGTGGCTAACGGACAGACCGTGCTGCTCGCCGGCCTGATCAGCGAAAAGCGGCAGACCTCCCGCGACGGTATCCCGTTCATCGATCGTATCCCGAACGTCGGTGATCTGTTCAGCTCCGTCGACAACGGCGCCCAGCGCACCGAACTCGTGGTGTTTATCCGACCCGTCGTGGTGCGATCGGGTCGCGATGCACAGCGGGTCGCGGAGGATTACCGTGGCAAGCTGCTCGATGCAGGCGCTCGACGCGGTGCTGCGCTGCCTGCCCGCCGCCCGGTCTACAAGCCCTGACCCACCGCGCATGTTCGTCAGACGCGTCGAAACGACCGATTTCGCCGGGCTTGTGATCGCTGTTGCCGTCGCTGGCGCGGCGTTCGCGACCTGGGTCGGTCCGGGGGCCATCGCGACGGGAGTCGTCGCGCTCGCTCTGGCCATAATCGGCTTGCGGATCGTCTGGCAGGATCTAGCGGATTTCACGATTCCTGACGCCGCGACTCTGGCTCTCGGACTGATCGGCCTCACGGCACGGATCGGCGACGGCGCCTATCTGGGCGAGACTCCAGTTGTGAGTATCGGCTTGGCGGTTCTCGACGCCGCGATCTGCGGCGGCGTCCTGCTCGGGTTGCGGGAGGGCTATTACCGTCTCCGCGGCCATGACGGCATCGGTCTTGGCGACGTGAAGCTCGCGGCTGCCGGCGGCGTCCTGCTCGGCACCGTTGGGCTCTCCTGGGCGGTCCTCGGCGCGAGCCTGACCAGCCTCGCCGTGGTCGGCGCGGGCCGCATGCTACCCGCTCTGGCGCGCGCGGTTCCAGTGACCGACCGGATTGCCTTCGGCGCCGTCCTCGCCCCCGCGCTTTGGGCGACGTGGCTCGTCGGACAGATCCTACCCGGCGTGCTGGGGCACCCGTAGATGTCAACCTTCGCCTACATGGCCCTCGATTCGGCGGGCAAAATCCTGAAGGGGACGATGGAGGCCCAGGCGAGCGGCGAGGTCTTCGCCCATCTCGACCGGATCGGCTGCACCCCGATCTCGGTCAAGACGGAAGCCCGCGGGACGCGGCCGGCCGGGCGCTCGCTGCGGGACTGGTTGACGCCTGACCCGCGCCCCGAGGACATCACCGGCCTGACGCTAGATCTAGCGATGCTACTCAAGGGTGGCGTCGCGCTCACCGAGGCGCTTCAGATCCTCTCCCAAATGGAGAGCCGGAGCTGGCTCGTGCGGGTGCTGCGCGACCTTCATGCCGCGCTTAGCCACGGCAAAAGCCTGTCGGAGGCGATCTCCGCGCACCCGAAGCTCTTCCCTCCGATCTACGTGAAGATGGTTGAGGTCGCCGAGACCTCCGGGCGACTGGAGGAGGCATTGAGCGGGCTCGCCGCCGAGCGCCAACGGGGCGAGCGCCTCCGAAAGCGCTTCATCTCGGCGATCTCCTACCCCTGCTTTCTGGTGGTCGCGGCGGTGGGCGTGCTGTTCTTCATCCTGATCTACCTGATCCCGAAGTTCGAGGTCGCGCTGCAGGGCTTCCGCGACAAGATCGATCCATCGGCGCTGGTGGTGTTCGAGATGTCGGGCTTTCTCAACCGCAACCTTGACGTCGTGGTGCTGTCGATGGCTGGCCTCCTAGGGGGCACCATCTTACTTAACCGGATCGGCAGCGAGCGCGGGCTGTGGCTCGCCCTGCTCGCACGCCTGCCGTTCAGCCGGGCGGTGCTGGCCAACGAACTCACCGTCACCTTCTGCCGGACGCTGGCGATCTTAGTGCGCAACCGCGTCGATATCTCCACCGCGCTCCGCCTGATCCGTGGCGTCGTGCGCTTGCCCGGTGCTGGCTCCGAGATCGACCGGGTCGTCGCAGACGTGCGCCAGGGCCAGCGCCTCTCCGAAACCTTGTCGCGCGGAAAACTTTTCCCCCGGCACGTGGTGCAGATGCTGCGCGTCGGTGAGGAATCCGGCGATCTCGCCGACAGTGCCAGCCGCGTCGCGGTGTTCTACGAGGCCAAGCTCGACGCGGCTCTGGGTCGTGTCATAGCGGTGGTGGGGCCGGCGGTGATGGTTCTGGTAAGTCTTCTGATCGCGTGGCTCATCATCTCGGTTATGACCGCGCTCATGAGCATCAACGACCTGCTGGTCTGAGGTTTCGTCCCGATGATGGCTTCCGTGCGTTTCCGCTTCGATCAATCCGTGCGTCCCCGGCGCGATGCGCAGGGTGGCTTCACCCTCGTCGAGTTGCTCGTCGTGCTGGTGATCCTCGGCCTCGTCATGGGCCTCGCGGGTCCGCGAGTGCTCGGCTACCTGTCGAGCTCGCGCGACAAGGCGGCCAAGCTTCAGATCGAGTCCTTCGCCTCAGCGCTCGACCTGTTCTACCTCGACAACGGCCGTTACCCGTCGACGAGCGAGGGCCTGCAATCATTAGTGCAGCGCCCGCCCGCCGCGGAGAACTGGAGCGGTCCCTACCTCAAGCAGGGCAGCGTTCCGGCCGACCCTTGGGGACATCCCTACGAGTACCGGACGCCAGGCAAGACCGCCCCCTACGCCATCCTCTCGCTCGGCGCCGACGGCGTGAAGGGCGGCAACGGCGTGATCGGCAAGGAATGACGGCCGGGGTTCGAAGCGACTCGCGCAAGCGCGGGGTGTCGGCGGGCTTTACGCTAATCGAGGCGCTCGCGGCCTTTGCGATCGTAGCTGTCCTGAGCCTCGTGGTGCAGCGGGGCGTGGTGCAGTCGCGCGCCGGGCTCGTGGCGGTAGAGGACAGGCTCGCCGCCGAGCGCGTCGCCCGCTCGCTCCTGGCCGAACCTTTGCGCGTATCGGACATCGGCAGGGGCGGACGCACCGGAACCCTGGACGGCTACCGCTACACCATCCTCCTCGCGGCACTGGAGCTTCCTCTACCCGAGGCCGAGCGGGACGCGGAAGGCGGCTGCCAGCAATCGGCCGGCTCCTGCGATCCGGCAAGCCCCGCCCCGCGCATCCGCTGGACGCCCATGCGCCAGGACATTGAGGTTTTGACCCGCCGCGGAACGGCCGTAACGGTCGAGACGATCCGCCTTGGGCAGACGGCATCGGCCGATGGCGGGGGGCGGTAGCATGATCGCTACCGAGACAGGCCCGTGGCCTTCGCGATCCGACCGGAACCGTCGGGTTTCCGAACCTCCGGACTCACGACGCGAGGCAGACTGAAAGTGATCCGTATGATGGGCCTCGAGATCTTCCTGAAGCGCTTCTCGAAAGCCGCGCGACCGATCCCGAATCCGATCCCTCCTGAACCGGAGGCTGCCTCTATCGCGTCTGCACCGGCCCCGATGGAACCGGCGCCCGCCGCAGACGGCGCGGTCTCGGGCGAGCCGGTCGCACCAGGCGAGACCACCTGGCGGCAAGTGCTCGACCCCGACTGGGAGGCACGACGCCAAGTGCTCGACTGGAAGGGCCTACCGCCGGTTCACGACTATGTAGCCCGCCTGATGACCGGCCGCTCCACCGCCGAGCGCGGTCTATGGCTCGACTGGACCCTCGACCGCCACCTCGCGCCGCTGCGCGAGCGGCTCGGCCGCAACCTCAGCCTCGCCTCGTTCGGCTGCGGCCCGGGCGGGATCGAGGAGGCAATCCTGCGCCAGGGACACTGGCCTCTGTCGAAGATCACGCTCTACGAGTATGACGCGGCCCTGCTCGCGGACGCTCGGCGAAAGATCGAGCAGTTTCCGCTCGAATCCGAGTTTTTAGCCTTCGATTTCAACCATCCGCCTCCGATCGACCGCAGCTTCGACGTGGTCTTTTTCTGCCACTCCCTGCACCATTGCGCCGACCTCGAACGGTTCCTGCCCTTCCTCAACCGGATCGTCTCGCCGGACGGGCTGATCCTCGGTCTCGATTACTTCGGGCCGCCGCGCCTTCAGATGGATCGGGATGCCCGCCGGCTCGCCGACGAGATCTTCGGCTACCTGCCCGCGCACTTGCGGCGGAACCTGAAAGAGGAGCAGGAGGACCGGATCGATGCCCGCTTGACGCTGCCGACCATCCCGGCGGTAGCCAGTTACGATCCAAGCGAGGCGCCCCGCAGCGCCGACCTGCGCTCGATGCTGTTTGCCGCCTTCGACGTGGTCGAGGTGCTGCCGATGGGGGGCACGCTGCTGCGCAACCTGCTCGCCGACCGCGCCGGAAATTTCCGCAGCGAGAGTGACATGGCGATCCTCGACTTGACGATGATGATCGAGCGGATAGCGATCGAGACCCGGCTCGTGGCGTCTGATGACCTCTACTTCGTGGTCAAACCGACCAACCGGATCTGACCCTTGCCCCTTCGGAGCCGGTCAGCGCTCCCAAGCGGTGACGTAGTACGGTGCGTCGCGGATCGGAGCACGGGCCAGGGTAACGGCGACGCTGCGGTTGGCGGCCGCCACGGTGGTGACCATGACGCGGACGCGGAAGGCCGTGCCGCGTGTCGTGGTGATTAACGGCTGCTGCTTCGGCAGCAAAAGCTTGAGTCGATCGTCGATCGTCGCACGCGGCGCAGCACGCAAAGCCACCACCTGCGCGACGAGGCTCGGACTCATCTCGGGCAGCGCCATCAGAACCGTCGCGGAGGCTTCCAGCACGTTCACGCGGCCCTGGACGTTGTCGACGGTGAGCAGGGGCGCGAGGGCGGCCACATCGTCGTCCGTGACGTCGGCCAACCAGCGGAGTTCCCCCACGGTACGGAAGCCGTCTTTGCCCCGGCCGACGGGCTTGGCCGCGAGGTTGATCTTGGCCGGATCGGCGTTCGCCGGCGGCTTGTCCTCGTAGCGGTCGCGCCATTGCACGACGCGGGCGGCGAATATCTCAGGCTTTAAGCCGGTTAGCCCAACGGCGCGATACGCGCCTGCCAGCAGCATGGGATCAGACCAGTTCAGGTCGATCCGGCCAGATTCGTCGACTGCGGACAGGGTGATGGTGCCGCCGTCGACGGCGATCCGCTGGTCGCGGATCCGCGCCGCCGGGAGTTTCAATGCGAACAGTTCGTGGGCCGCGAGGTCGATGCCGGAGCGGACCATCGCTTCGAGTCTGAGGTCGTCGGCGGTACCGCGCACGCCATTGATGGCTGAGCGCACCATCAGCGCCGTCCCGCCGGCAAGGCTCAGGAGTAGGGCCATGATGCCGAGCACCGCCACGAGGATGAAGCCGTCCTGCCGGCTGCGCATCTCAGCGCCCAACCGCAGCGGCCATGCCGGGCGTCGGCACGCCGGGCTGGCCTTGGGCCTCAAGCGAGCGCGGATCGATGCGGCTGCAGAACGCCTTTCGCGGTGCGGCGCAGCCCGGCTCTGCCTCAATTCGTAGCGGGACGCGAAGGCTCGACAGGATTTCCCCGCTTGCGGGATCGGTGAAGGCGACGCGCACGGCGATCGGCAGCGTTTCGGCCGCGGGCCAGACGTCGACCAAGAGTTCGGGAGTGCCTTCGCCGGGCGCCACCACATAGGCGAAGCGGACTGAGGCCGTGCCAGCGTAGACCGTGTGCGCGGGCGCGAAATCGAGTGCGGCCTCGTCGCGATCGAGGGGCGAAAGCGGCGCCTCGGCGCGAAGCACGGTGCTGCCGTCCTTTGTCTCGGTCCCCTGCAGCAGGATCGCGAGGCTCCGGGGCGTGCGGTCCGTGTCAGTTCGGTCTAGGGAGAACAGCATCCGGTCGGGCAGGCCCGCGAACACGAAGTTCCGCTGGCCCGGCCCGGCCCAACGCGCGCGCGCGATCGACCCGATGTCGCGGGCGAGCGCGGCCAGAGCGTGGCTGGCGACGTCTAAGCGTTCGGTGCGCTCCGCCGTCCGGTCAGCCTGCCGCGACATTAGCCCGAGCAGTGACCCGACCGCGACGAGGATGATTGCACCGATCGCCATCGTCGCCAGCGCCTCCAGAAGGAGGAAGCCAGCCGAACGCGGCCGCGCGGGCGGGACGCGGAGACGTCGCGCGGTGTGTGTTGCGCGGGCGTCCCCCTCACTCGTCAAGACGTGCGCCCCGGTCAATCACGATCGCTGCGGTCTGCGGATCGACCCGGACCGACAGGATGCCGGACCGGTCGGCCCGCATCAGAAAAATCTCTCCGCCCGACGCCCGCCCGTCCGGCAGGAAGCGGATGCCGTCGAGCCCCGCGCCGGAGATGCGCAGGAACAGGTTGGTTGGGATGGCGACTACCCCATTCTCGGCGCTGGACAGCACGCGGCCGCCCGCGAGATCGACGACGCTTGTCACCGGGCGCCCGCTGCGGACGGCTTCATCGCGGTCGGCCCTAAGAATCGCCGCGATCTCGAACCCCTTAACCCGCAAGCTCGTCGCGCTCCCCGAGAACGACACACGCGGCAAGGCAAGTGCAGCGATCAGGCTGATGATCGCCAGGACCAGCGTCATCTCGATCAGGGTGAAACCCGCATGGTTCGCGCGGTGGGAGGCGTCGGCCGGTTTCATGCGGTGTTTTCAGAATCCTGGCCCTACGGCGGAACTCCAGCCGCAGGAAGTCTGCCCCACGGGGAAGCACTTGCATCGGAGCGCGTCGAATTCGAGGCGTCGCGTGAGGTGCTCAGATCCAATGTTCGGCAATATCGCGGTCCAAGTCGAGGGCGATCGTGTCCGCCAGCACGGCCAGAGGATCCGCGCCGGGCATGAGTACCGCCGTCCGGTGCACAGTGCCTGCGCGCCAGCTTTCTGCATGGCGCATAATCAGCCGGTACAACCCTGGCAGGTCCGCCGCGATCTCAAGGGGATAGGCACGATGAGCCGCGATCTCTGATGCGACCACCGGCAGCCCCATGGCAAGCGCGAGCGCAATGCCGCACGCGACGCCCTGCCGGCGTTGCGGGGTCAGATAGAGGTCGCTGGCCGCCAACAGGTCGAAGAGGTCGGCATCGCCAAGGGACGCGAACGTCACGAGGTCGGTAGGCTCGTCGGGACAGGCGACGGGACCACGGCTGGCCGCGACGAAAAGAGGTCGAACTTTAAGTGCCGAATCGGTGAACGGATATTCGGTGGCAAGTGCGACGAAGTCTTCAATGCCATCGTCCCGCGCGTCTCCTGCCTCCATGCCGAAGAGATTGATCACGACGAAGCGCCCGGTGAAACCGAATTTTTCGCGGAGAGCCGGGCGTCGCACAGCCCAGGCCTCGGACCATGCCGCACCCGCCGGGCGGTCATGGGCAAGCAGCACCGTCTCCTGGCCGAACAGGGCGTCCCGTGCGGACGGCGACGTCGAGAAGACGCGGCGCGCCAGCGCGGCGTGGTAGCGCTTGTCGAGGATTGCGTCCGCCCGCGCGTCGCGATCGGGCCCCGATCCCGGCGGCGCGTCGCCGTGATCGACGCAGTAGACGAGCGGCCGCCGCCCAAGATGCTGCGTCACCGCAAAGAACGGCGCGGTGTGGGCGATGACCGCATCGACGCCTTCGCGCGTCGCGAAGACCGCCGCCTCCACGGGATCCGCGAGTCGGACCTGACGGCGATCCGGGCCGGCGGTCACGTCCTCCCGGTCGGGGCCGCCGAGGATGACCTCGAAGCCCCGCGCGGTGAGAAACGCCGCCTGATCCGCCACCCACTGGCCGATGCCGCCTCCGGCGCTCAGCAGTAGAACCCTGCGAACGCCGGAGGGCGGACGCCGCCACGGGAGAACCACACGCGGCGGAACGGCGAGGCCCCCGATCCTCTCCCGCGACAGATTCGGATTGTAGAACGGATCGTCCCGGATCACCGCCGCGTGTCGCCGCCGCACGCGGATCGCCTCGCGGACGTTGCGGCCTTGATCCGCCCGGGTCGTGGAGGCGCCGCGCGAGAGCGATTCGTGATGCAGCAGCAGCGGCTCTGCGACGTAGAGGTTGCGGTATCCCGCAGCATGGGCGGCGCAGCAGAGGTCCACGTCGTTGTAATCGATCCGCAGCAGCGGGTCGAAGCCGCCGATCTCCGCGAAGACCGAACGCCGGACCGCGAGGCAGGCCCCGGTGACGGCGCTCATCTCACGGGTCGCATCGAGGGCGCGCGCAGTCGCCTCCGGCAGATCGACGAGGGCATGCGCGCCGACGCCGGCGATGCCGAGGACTACGCCGCCATGCTGCACCGTCTCGCTTGGATAGAGCAACCGCGCGCCGACGGCGCCCGCCTCCGGCCGGGCGGCGTGGACGGCGAGCTGGCGCAGCCAATCCGGCTGCCGGACGGTGGTGTCGTTGTTGAGGAAAACGAGGATGTCTTCGTCCGCGCCCGCGGCGCCGGCGTTGCAGATCTCGGAGAAGTTGAACGGGCCGGGCGAGGCGACGACGCGCACCCGCGCATCCGACGTGACCTCCGCGAAGTATCGCGCCGTCTCATCCTCCGACGAACCGTTGTCCACGACAACGATGCAATAACGCTCGGACGGGTAGTCGGTGCGTGTAAGGACGCTGTCGATGCAGGCCCGTAGTAGGGCGCTCCGGTCCCGCGTCGGGATGACGATTCGGACGGTAGGCAGCGGCTCCGGCGGGTCGTCAGATGCCTCGGCCGCGTTCCACGACGGATCGGGAACGGGCTGGTTCGTGCGCGATGGCGGCACCGCCTCGTCCACGGCTCGGTGGTAGAGGATCAACGGGATGCGGATCACCCGCGCGGGGTCGAGCCCGAGCAGCAGGTCCGCCCAGGCCCGGTCGGGATCCCCGAGGCGGCCCGATGCACCCGCCAGCATCTCACGGGTCGGCGGGGCGATGCGCAGGGCGATCACCGGGCCGGCATAGGGCACCTGCCGCATGAGCACGGGCGACATGGCGGGCGCGAACACCGGCGCATGCCGCGCCCCGATCCCGTCGATTCGGTCGTGATCGCTGTAGGCGCCGAGCGCCGCCCCGTGGCCGAGCGCGGCCGCGAACGCGTGACAGGCGTGCGGCCGCAGCCGGCTCCCCCCGCTGGCGAGCAACACGATGTCCCCGTCCGCCAGCCCTGCCAGCGCCTCGGCGATAGTATCGACGCAGGCGATCCGCCGCTCGGCGGCGACCTGGGCGACGATCTTCTTCCAGAAGGCGCTGTCCACGTCCGGGCCGCGCAGCAGCATGGCGCGCCAAGAGGAACCGGCCTGACCTGCGAGGGCGCTCACGAATGCGCCGGGGTCGTCCCGGCCGACGACAATGATGCAATGCACGGTCGACGGCACCGGTTCGGCGGCGATCCGCTCCAGATCCGCCACTTCGAGATCGTCGTGGACGGCGAGCCAGCGCTCGTAGCGCGAGACGCCCGTCGGCCGATGGCCGCGGCGGAATCCCAGCCGAAGGTAATGGACGAGCGGGATCGGAAAGGTTTCGTGGTAGCGAGGATACGTGAGCGCGTAATGCTCGGCATCGAAGGCCGGGCCGGGGTCCCGCAGTTCGGCCGCGCCGTATTCGAGGTAGTGGGCCAGCGCATCCCATCCGCCCCTGGCGACGTCCGGGTAGGTGTCGCGGTACCACGCTTCGTCGAACAGCCCGCTGGTGCGGATCAAGTAGATCTGCGACGCGTCGTCGTCCCGCAGCCAGACCGGGCATCCGTTCGCGGCCTCGCCTGCCTCGATCGCGTGCAGGAAAGGCGGCAGCGGACCCGTACCGGCCGCGGGGACGGCGTCGAGGTAGCGGCGCGTGTCGAAGTTTGGCCCGGGATCGCGATGCTCGTGCAGGCCGTATTCGCAGAAATGCGCCAGGGGGCCCGGCCCAAAGCCCGCGAGTTCTGGATAGGTCGCAAGATACCATTCGGCGTCGAACAGGCCGGAATCCTGAACGCGTCGGGTATGATCCGCGATGACCGGATCGACGCGCGGACGACGTTTGCTGCGAAAGAACTTCATCGCGTCCTGTTCCGCCCACCCTCTGTCGCCGATCCGGAAGCACCCTCGACGCAGCAAAGACAACGTGCCGAAGCATCGCGCACCGGGATCGGACCTGCTTCCCGCCGTTCACGCGCCGACGGCGTGGCGGCCAGTTCGGGGAACGGGGATGCGCCCGAACGAAGGTTTGCCGCCGCGCGCGCGGTCAGTTGAGATCGAACACCCACCCCTCACCCTCGGCGCGAAACCCAGAATCGGCGAAGACGTCGGCACAGGGTGCGTTCCTGTCCGTCGCGAGAAAGCACGCCGAGACCCGGGTCGAACCGTCCCGCTTCAGCCCGTCGACGATGCTCGCCAGCATCCGCCGCTCGATGTCGAGCCCGACGACGCGGCAACTCATGACGAGCTGTTCTATCGCAGCGCCGCGCACGAGGACGGCGCCGACGAGGCCGTAATCGGTGAAACGGTCGGCAACCGAGAAGGCATGGATCACCGCGCCCTCCTGAAGGGCCGCCTGCATCGCCTCCGAAGTCCACCGGTGGCCGGTGGTGTTGAACTGATTGGTCTTGTTGATCAGTTCGAGAGTGCGGGGAAAGCGGCCATGCCCGATCGTCGTGATGACGTCCGACGCGACCCGGATGTCGAGATCGTCCAGAAACTCGGTGCGCGAGACCGTCTTGCGGGTCTTCTCGCGCACCACCTGCGCCCGAATCATCTCGGTCCTCCTTCCGGATTCGTCCGAGATGAACGGCACCTGCGTTTCGGCCGACCACAGAAGCGTCCGGCGGATGCCGTAGAGGTCGGCCCCAAGCGTCCGGATCCCCGGAAACGCCGCCTCGATGGCGGCCCGCTCGACCGGGTTGTCATCGATGAACACGGTGCTCAACGGCAGGACGTTGACCTGTTGTAGGATCGCGGCGACGCTCTCGACCTTCTGATTCCAGCCAATCATCACCACCGCGAAATCGGCGAGTTCCAGGCGGTCGCCGAGTTGAGAATCCCAGGCGGCGCGGATCGTCGCGTCGTCATTCTTGCTCGCGATGGCGAGCACGATCCCCCTCGCCTTAAGGACGTTCAGTGCCTCGGCGAGGCCGAACGGCCAGCCCTCGTTGGTCTTCGCCTCGCCCGACTCCTCGGCGAGCACGCCGCGCCAGAGCGTGTCGTCCAAATCGACGATCACCAGCTTGACGGCATCGATCTGCCGCAGCGTCCGGACCATCGCCTCGATCTCAGCGTGGACCGCATCGAAGAACGCGTCGATCCGCAGATCGCTCTGCCGGCTGACCGGCGGCGGCGGGTGAAGGCGGCCGCGATCGTGGGCGGCATCGAAGTCGCTCAACGTCGAATTGTGATTCAGCATCCAGAGATGCTCGTCTTGAACGTGGATGCGTCCGATCGTAGCGGAGATGGCGTCGAAGTCGAGGATGTAACCGTTCGCATAGCTAGCGACGAGATCGGCAAGACTCTCGTTAAGGCGATCGATGAAATAAGTGAAGTTCCGTAAGTCGTTGCGCGGTAACAGGCGCCCGAGCACGTCCTGTTGCGGGCGGAAGTAGTTGACGATGAGGCTCGCAATTCCGGTCTCCCGGTTCCAGCGCATCGCCGCGTCGAGGGCGAGGCTCAGGCGCTGCACGGCCTGATCGAAAACGAGCCGGTAATCCTCGGTGCGATGATACTTGAGCTTGGCAAAATGCGCGTCCGCCAGCAGGGTGCGCAGCGGGATCTGGACGATCTGCACGTCGTAGGCGGCGATCGGCTGCGGCGGGGTGTCGGGCAGTCGTCCGATGTTGTTGAACAGGACGAAGTCGCCGGGCGTCGCCCCGCTGTCGTTCGAATGGGAGACCAGATCTTCGACGAGGCAGGAGCCGATCACCAGGATCCGCCTCAAGCCGGTCGGGGTCGCCCGCAGGCCGGTTGGGATCCGAAACTCCTTCGGGTCTCGGGAACTCCGTGAATCTACAACGGGATCGGCCGATATGTCCCCATTGCGCGACGGGGCGCTAGAAATCCGCCCGAAATTTGATCTCCGCGGCGACAAGAACCTCCAGAGCGACGTCATACGGTTTCCTGCTGGGCCGACGTAAATTTCGCCCGTGCCGTCTCCTTAATCGTGTCGATCGCGCAGGGGTATCCCGGTATCTAGAGGGCAACATGGGCGGCGCCTTCATCGTGCGCGCTGGTGCGTCGATGCCGTCTTCTTATCCTGAAAGGCGTCCATCGCGTCGCAACGCGCTACTACAAGCTCACTTGCAAGAACGTCTTGGTTGTCGTCGTCGCCTTCTGGTGCTGATCGAGCCGTGCCTCGAGTATGTTTCCGGGCTACTCCGAAACGGACGGGTAGGGTTCTAAGAGCGCCTAACAGAACCGCCTGATTTGGTTGAGGGTGATGAGACTGGCGGCGAGGTTGGTGAAGGCCTCGTAGATGTCGGCGCGACGCTCGTAGCGTACGGGCAGGCGTCGGAAACGGTTGAACCAGGCATGGGTGCGCTCGACTACCCAACGGTGACGCCCAAGCTTCTCGCTGCTGTCGATCCCGCGCCGAGCGATGCGA
>NZ_VRUV01000119.1:0-10455 GCF_008039455.1 Methylobacterium sp. WL116 | reverse complement strand
GGCCAGCCCACCCCGAGCGCGCCGAGGGCGGCGCTGCCGAGCACGAGGTTGCGGCGCGTGAGCGAAGTCTTGTTCATCGGGCACTTTTCGATCGCGGAACGGGAACGATCCGCGCGTCGAAGGAAACGGCGACGCCCTCCGTCGATCGGACGGCATCACCGATCCACGGGCAAGGAGGACCTCCTTGCGTTCCGCCGCGTGGGCTCGTGCCGACATGGGAGGCACACAATATGCCAAGCGCCGCCCGGCACCTCCGCAACCGGTAGTCTACCGGGATCGGTTCCGGCTCACGTCACCACGCTCGGCTCGGCCCGTCCGGTCAGCGCCTCGATCTCCGCCAGCTCGCGGGCGACGGCGACCAGCGGAGCCAGCACCGCGGCGACCGGCCGCTCGAGCCGGTCCGGCGCCGCCTCGTAGCGCTCGATGTAGACGCGCAGCGTCGCGCCCGCCGTGCCGGTGCCGGACAGGCGGTAGACGATGCGGGCATCCTCCGCGAAGGTGACGCGAATGCCCTGGCGCTCGCTCACCGAGCCGTCGACCGGGTCGACGTAGCGGAAATCGTCCGCCGCCGAGACCGTGACGTCGCCGATCCGCCGGCCGGGCAGCTCCGCGAGCTTGTCCCGCAACCCGTCCATCAGCCGGTTGGCGGCGTCCGAGGCGATCTCCTCGTAATCGTGCCGGGTGTAGTAGTCGCGCCCGTACTCCGCCCAGTGCTCGCGCACGATCGCGTCGGCGCGCTTGCCCGTCGCGGCCAGGATGTTGAGCCAGAGCAGCACCGCCCACAGCCCGTCCTTCTCGCGGACGTGGTTCGAGCCGGTGCCGGCGCTCTCCTCGCCGCAGAGCGTGATCAAGCCGGCATCGAGCAGCGTGCCGAAGAACTTCCACCCGGTCGGCGTCTCGTAGGCGCCGATCCCGAGGCGGGCCGCGACGCGGTCGGCCGCGCGGCTCGTCGGCATCGAGCGGGCGATGCCGGCGAGCCCGGATGCGTAGCCGGGCGCGACGCTTGCGTGCGCCGCCAGGATCGCGAGGCTGTCGCTCGGGGTCACGAACAGGCCCGGCGCGACGATCATGTTGCGGTCGCCGTCGCCGTCCGAGGCCGCGCCGAAATCCGGCGCGTCGGGGCCGAGCATCAGCTGGTAGAGGTCGTGGGCGTGGACCGGGTTCGGATCGGGGTGGTGGCCGCCGAAATCCTCCTTCGGCTCGCCGTTGACCACCGTGCCGGGCTCGGCGCCGAGCATGCCTTCGAGGATCGCGTGGGCGTAGGGGCCGGTCACCGCGCTCATCGCATCGAAGCGCATGCGGAAGCCGGATGCGAACAGGCGGCGGATCGCGTCGAAATCGATCAGCTCGGCCATCAGCGCGGCGTAGTCGGCGACCGGATCGATCACCTCTACGACCATGTCGCCGATCCGCGTCGCCCCGACCTGGTCGAGGTCGAGGTCGGGCACGTCGGCGATGCGATATTCCGTCAGCGTCTTCGTCGCGGAATAGATCGCCTCGGTGACGCTCTCGGGCGCCGGGCCGCCGTTGGCGGTGTTGAACTTGATGCCGAAATCGCCGTCCGGCCCGCCGGGATTATGGCTCGCCGAGAGGATGATGCCGCCGATCGCGCCGGCTTTGCGGATCACGCAGGACGCGGCCGGCGTCGAGAGCAGGCCGCCCCGGCCGACGAGGACGCGGCCGAAGCCGTTGGCGGCGGCGATCTTCAGCGTGGTCTGGACCACCGCGCGGTTGAAGAAGCGCCCGTCGCCGCCGAGCACCAGGGTCGCGCCCTCGCGGCCGGCGACGGACTGGACGATCGCCTGAACGAAGGTCTCGACGTAGTGCGGCTGGCGGAAGTGGGCGACCTTCTTGCGCAAGCCGGACGTGCCGGGCTTCTGATCGGAGAACGGCGTCGTCGGCACGCGTTTCAGGACCATGGTTCGCTCGATCTCTCAGGGACTTTCCGCCCAACAACCCGGTTTCGCGGGAGCGGTCAATCAGCCCGCCGGATCCGCCGCCAGGAAGCGGGCGACGAGCATCCGCGCGAGGTCCGCGGGGGCGGCGTCGGTCAGCGCCCCGAGCTTGCCCGAGGTCGAGAGCGAGGCGAGCCCGTGCAGCGACGCCCACAGGGCGGCCACCGCCTGGGCGCGCTCGGCGGCGTCGGGCAGCAGCGGCTCCAGCGTTCCGTCGACGAGGCCGGTCGCGGAGGCCAACGCCTCCCAGTACCAGTCCGGCACCGCGGCGCCGCGCGCGGGCGCCTCGTCGGAGACGAGGCTCCAGATCGCCGAATCCGCGGCGACGAAGGCGAGGTAGGCGGAGGCCAGGGCCGCCGCGTTCGCCCGCGGTGACCCCGCCGGGTCGAGGGCCGCCGCGAGCGCGTCCCGCAGCCGGGCGAAGGTGCGGGCGTTCACCCGCAGCAGCACCGCGTCGAGATCGCCGACCGCATTGTAGATCGAGTTCGGCGCGTAGCCGATCGCGGCGGCGAGCGGCCGCATCCCGAGGGCGCGCACGCCCTGGTTCCGGACGATGCCCTCGGCGGCCTCGCAGACCAGCGCGAGGAAGCCGGCCCGGTCGACGTCGCCGCGCGGGCCGGCGGCGCGCTTCTTAACGGTCTTCACGCTATGCATCCGCGGTGTCCCGTGCGGTCGCGCACGGGATGCAGCGATAGATTGCACGGCGTGCAAGAACAAGCTTGCGCACCGCCCGCGATCGCTTAGTTTGCACGTTGTTCAAATGCCGTCGTCCAGCGTGGATCGCACCGGGCCCGGGATTTGACGCGACCGCACGGGTTGAGCCAGTCATGGCCCAGCCGGGGAGACCGCCATGTTCCGTTCGCTGATGACCGCCCGGCGTTTCGCGCCGCTGTTCTGGTGCCAGTTCTTCTCGGCCTTCAACGACAACTTCCTGAAGAACGCGCTCGCCTTCCTGATCCTGTTCAAGGTCTCGCAAGGCGGCGATTCCGACTCCGGCATCCTGGTGACGCTGGCGAGCGCCGTGTTCATCGGGCCGTTCTTCATCCTGTCGGGCCTCGGGGGCGAGCTCGCCGACCGCTACGACAAGGCGGTGATCGCCAAGCGGCTGAAGTTCGCCGAGATCTTCGCCGCCGGCACCGCGGTGCTCGGGTTCTTCCTCGCCTCGGTGCCGATCCTGTTCGTCGCGCTCGGGCTGTTCGGGACGATCGCGGCCCTGTTCGGGCCGATCAAGTACGGCATCCTGCCCGACCACCTGCGCCGCGAGGAGCTGCCGGCCGGCAACGCGCTGGTCGAGGCCGCGACCTTCCTCGCGATCCTGCTCGGCACGATCGCCGCCGGCTTCGCCAGCGCCATGGGCGGCTCGCACCTCGTCTTCGGCGGCCTGATCATGGCCTTTGCCGTGCTGTGCTGGCTCGCGGCGCGGGCGATCCCGCGTACCGGCGAGGGCGCGCCCGACCTGCAGGTCGACCGCAACGTCGCGCGCTCCACCGTGGCCCTGCTGCGCGACCTGTGGAGCGACCGCCGCCTGTGGCGCGGCTCGATCATCGTCAGCTGGTTCTGGCTCGTCGGTGTGGTGGTGCTGTCCTTGCTGCCGCTGCTGGTGCGGCACGACTTCAACGGCTCGGAGACGGTGGTCACGTTGCTGCTCGCGGTGTTCTCGGTCGGCATCGCGCTGGGCTCGGGCCTGGCCTCGTGGCTGTGCAGCGGGCGGATCGTGCTGCTGCCCACCCCCGTCGGCGCGCTGCTGATGGCCCTGTTCGGCCTCGACCTCGCCTGGACGGTCGCCCACCACGCGCCCGAGCCCGGCGCGATGATCGGCGCCGCCGACTTCCTGCGCACGGGCTCCGGCCTGCGGGTGGCGATCGACTTCCTCGGGCTGGCCATGGCCGGCGGCCTCTACATCGTGCCGTCGTTTGCCGCGGTGCAGGCCTGGACCGACAAGGACAAGCGCGCCCGCATCATCGGCGCCGTCAACGTGATGACCGCGGCCTTCATGGTCGGCGGCACCTTGGCGCTCGCCGCGCTTCAGGGCGCCGGCTTCTCGAGCGCGACGCTGCTGGCGCTCGTGGCGGTGCTCAACCTCGTCGTCGCGGTCGTGGTCCTCGTCACCCTGGAGACGAGCCCGTTCCGCGACTTCCTGTCGATCCTGTTCCGGGCGTTCTACCGGCTCGAGGTGCGCGGACTCGACAACGTGGAGAAGGCCGGCGCGAACTGCATCGTCGCCCTGAACCACGTCTCGTTCCTCGACGCGCCGCTCGCCCTGTCGCTGCTCGACCAGGAGCCGGTCTTCGCCGTCGACCACGGCATCGCGCAGCGCTGGTGGGTGAAGCCGTTCCTGCGGGTCACCAAGGCGATGCCGCTCGATCCGACCCGGCCGCTCGCCACCCGCTCGCTGATCAACGCGGTGAAGGGCGGCGAGACCCTGATCATCTTCCCCGAAGGCCGCCTCACCGTCACCGGCAGCCTGATGAAGGTCTACGACGGCGCCGGCCTGATCGCCGACAAGTCCGGCGCGATGGTCCTGCCGGTGCGGATCGAGGGGCTCGAGAAGACCGTGTTCTCGCGGCTGTCCCGCGATCAGGTGAAGCGGCGCTGGTGGCCGAAGGTGGTCGTCACGGTGATGCCGCCGGTCAAGCTCGGGGTCGACCCGGAGCTGAAGGGCAAGGCGCGCCGGCAGGCGGCGGGCGCGGCGCTCTACGGCATCATGTCCGAGCTGGTGTTCGACACAACCGACATCGACCGGAGCGTGATGACGGCGCTGATCGCGGCCGCCGAGCGCTTCGGCTGGCGCCGCACGGCGCTGGAGGATCCGGTCTCGGGCAAGCTCACTTATTCCCGCCTCGTGATGAGCGCCAACATCCTCGGCCGCAAGCTGATGCCGTTGGCGGGGGAGGGGCGGGCGATCGGGCTGATGCTGCCCAACGCGAACGGCGCCGCGGTGACGTTCTTCGCGCTGGCCTCCGCCGGCCGGGTGCCGGCGATGATCAACTTCTCGGCCGGCGCGGCCAACATCCTCTCCGCGTGCACGGCGGCGCAGGTGACGAAGATCTTCACCTCGCGCGCCTTCATCGAGAAGGGCCGCCTCGGGCCCCTCGTCGAGGCGATCAAGGACAAGGTCGAGCTGATCTACCTGGAGGACGTGCGCGCCACGATCACGACGGGCGACAAGATCCGCGGACTGCTGGCAGCGCGCAGGCCCCTCGTGGCGCGGACCGGAGAGGATGCGGCCGCGATCCTGTTCACCTCCGGCTCGGAGGGGACGCCGAAGGGCGTGATGGTCGCCAACCGCGGCATGCTCTCGAACGTCGCCCAGGTCGCGGCCCGGATCGATTTCGGGCCATCCGACAAGGTGTTCAACGTGCTGCCGATCTTCCACGCCTTCGGGCTGACCTCGGCGCTGGTGCTGCCGCTGGTCTCGGGTGTGCCGGTCTACCTCTACCCGTCGCCGCTGCACTACCGGATCGTGCCGGAGCTGGTCTACGGCTCGAACGCCACGGTCCTGTTCGGCACCGACACCTTCCTGACCGGCTACGCCAAGGTGGCGCACGCCTACGACCTGCGCAGCTTGCGCTACGTCGTGGCCGGCGCCGAGCCGGTGAAGGATTCGACCCGCCGGACCTACGCGGAGAAGTTCGGCCTGCGCATCCTCGAGGGCTACGGCGTCACCGAGTGCGGACCGGTGGTCGCGGTCAACACGCCGATGTTCAACCGCTTCGGCACCGTCGGGTGCCTGGTGCCGGGCATGGAGCACCGCCTCGACCCGGTCCCCGGCATCGAGGAGGGCGGCCGCCTCGTGGTGCGCGGCCCCAACATCATGCTCGGCTACCTGCGCGCCGAGAACCCCGGCGTGCTGGAGCCGCCGCCGGACGGCTGGCACGACACCGGCGACATCGTCGCCATCGACGCGCAGGGCTTCGTCGCGATCAAGGGCCGCGCCAAGCGCTTCGCCAAGATCGCCGGCGAGATGATCTCGCTCGCCGGCATCGAGGCGACCGCCGCCGACCTGTGGCCGGACAGCCCGAGCGCGGTGGCCGCGGTGCCGGACGCGCGCAAGGGCGAGCGGCTGGTGCTGTTCACCCAGCGCAAGGACGCGACGCGCGCCGCCTACCAGACCTTCGCCAAGGGCCGGGGCGCCCCCGACCTCGCGATCCCGGCCGAGGTGGTGGTGGTCGACGCGATCCCGATGCTCGGCACCGGCAAGGTCGATCAGGTGGCGGTGACCAAGCTCGCGCAGGAGCGCGCGGGCGGGCAGGAGGCGACGGCGGCGTGATCGCTTAGGGCACGTCTTCCCTCCCCCCTTGCGGGGGGGGGGTGCGACCGGAATATCCTGTCGCCGTGTCGCCTTGTCGAAGAGGGCTGTCGCGTCTGATCGGGTCTCGCCTATAATGCCGAAAAGTCCGGCCCCGATCGAGAAGACCGCCCATGACCTCCCGCATCCCGAACTTCGCCGAGATCGCCTGGGGCGCGGACGCCGTCGCCGTGCCGCCGCCGCCGCCGGGGGAGCCGTGGATGACGCCCGAGGGCATTCCGGTGAAGACCCATTACGGGCCGGACGACCGGGCCGGGCTGGAATTCGTCGACACCTATCCGGGCATCGCGCCGTACCTGCGCGGGCCGTACCCGACGATGTACGTCACGCAGCCCTGGACGATCCGCCAGTATGCCGGCTTCTCCACGGCCGAGGATTCGAACGCGTTCTACCGGCGCAACCTCGCCGCCGGGCAGAAGGGCCTCTCGGTCGCCTTCGACCTCGCGACCCACCGCGGCTACGATTCCGACCACCCGCGCGTCTCGGGCGACGTCGGCATGGCCGGCGTGGCGATCGATTCGATCTACGACATGCGGACGCTGTTCTCCGGCATCCCGCTCGACGAGATGACCGTGTCGATGACGATGAACGGCGCGGTGCTGCCGATCCTCGCGCTCTACATCGTCGCCGCCGAGGAGCAGGGCGTGCCGCCGGAGAAGCTCGCCGGCACGATCCAGAACGACATCCTCAAGGAGTTCATGGTCCGCAACACCTACATCTACCCGCCCAAGGGCTCGATGCGGATCATCTCGGACATCTTCGCCTACACCTCGCAGAAGATGCCGAAGTTCAACTCGATCTCGATCTCCGGCTACCACATGCAGGAAGCGGGCGCGACGAACGACCTCGAGCTCGCCTACACGCTGGCCGACGGCGTGGAGTACATCAAGGCGGGGCTGGCGGCCGGGCTGACGATCGACAAGTTCGCCCCGCGGCTGTCGTTCTTCTGGGCGATCTCGACGAACTACTTCATGGAGATCGCCAAGATGCGGGCCGCGCGCCTGATCTGGGCCAAGCTCGTGAAGGAGTTCGAGCCGAAGAGCGAGAAGTCGCTGCCGCTGCGCACCCACTCGCAGACCTCGGGCTGGTCGCTGACCGCGCAGGACGTGTTCAACAACGTCACCCGCACCTGCATCGAGGCGATGGCGGCGACGCAAGGGGGCACCCAGTCGCTCCACACCAACGCGCTGGACGAGGCGCTGGCGCTGCCGACCGACTTCTCGGCGCGCATCGCCCGCAACACCCAGCTGTTCCTGCAGCAGGAGAGCGGCACCACCCGCATCGTCGACCCGTGGGGCGGCTCGTACTACGTCGAGAAGCTCACCGCCGACATCGTCGCCCGCGCCTGGGAGCACCTGCGCGAGGTCGAGGAGCTCGGCGGCATGGCCAAGGCGATCGAGGCCGGCATCCCCAAGCTCCGGATCGAGGAGGCGGCGGCGCGGGCCCAGGCCCGGATCGATTCCGGCCGCCAGACCATCGTCGGCATCAACAAGTTCAAGCCCGACGACGAGATGAAGATCGAGCTGATGCGGGTCGACAACGGCAACGTGCGCACGCTGCAGATCGACAAGCTCAAGCGCCTGCGCTCCGAGCGCGACCAGGCCGACGTCGATGCGCGGCTGGCCGCGCTGACCGCGGCGGCGGAAGGGGAGGGCAACCTGCTCGAGCTCGCCGTCGAGGCGGCGCGCGCCAAGGCGACGGTGGGCGAGATCTCGGATGCGCTGGAAAAGGCCTGGGGCCGGCACCGGGCCGAGATCCGGTCGATCTCGGGCGTGTACAAGCGGGAGGTGGGTGGCATGTCGCCAGCGGTCGAGCAGGTGCGGGGGCTGGTCGAGGCCTTCGAGGAGAACGACGGGCGCCGCCCGCGCATCCTCGTCGCCAAGATGGGGCAGGACGGGCACGACCGCGGCCAGAAGGTCATCGCCTCGGCCTTCGCCGACCTCGGCTTCGACGTCGACATCGGGCCGCTCTTCGCGACGCCGGCGGAGGCCGCGCGGCAGGCGGTGGAGAACGACGTCCACATCGTCGGCGTGTCGTCGCTGGCGGCCGGCCACCTGACGCTGGTGCCCGAGCTGAAGGCCGCGCTGACCGAGCAGGGCCGCGGCGACGTCATGATCGTGATCGGCGGCGTGATCCCGCCCGGCGACTACGATGCGCTCTACGCCGCCGGCGCCTCGGCGATCTTCCCGCCGGGCACGGTGATCGCGGAGGCCGCGGTCAAGCTGATCGAGGAGCTGAACGGCCGGCTCGGCTACGCCGCCCGGCAGGCCGCCGAGTAGCGCGCCCCCAAAGAGCGCTATTCCGAAGGCGTCTGCGTCTGCGAGGCCGGCGCCGACGGCGTGATCGAGCCGGTGGCCTCGGGGCCGCCGGCGCGAAACATGGCCTGGGCCGACTGCTCCGCCCGCTCGCGATCGAGCTTCTGCGCAGCCAGCAGCGCGCAGACCACGAGCAGGCCCACCCCGAATACCGCCTTGGCCGTCGTCCAGATGCGATCGAGCATGCCAAATGGTGGCATGCCGTCGGTTAGCGGGATGACAACGCCAGCGCTTTTTCCGCGGCCCGGCGCGCCGATCGCCCGGGCGATCCGGGCGCCGGGCGAAAGCGACTGTTGCGCTACTTGGTCTTCTTGCCGGCGGTCTTGATCGCGGCGCTGACCATGTCCTTCGTCGAGGGCGCCGCAGCAATCGTCTTCGAAACCACCTTCTTCGGTTTCTTCGTCTCGCGATTTCCGCGCTTGTTCTCGGATGCCATCATGCTCTCCCGCTGGTGATCGCGGCGATGATGGCACGGTTTTACGAAATCGCGCCCTACAAAACACTTGCCTCGCGCATTCGCGAGACGCGCGAAGACATCTGGGCGGAATGCCCGGGCCCTCGCGACGGGCCCGGTCGGCGGGCGGGCCGCATTCGCGGCGCGCAGCCCGTCACGGCGGACGACGACGACGAGGTCGCGCCGCCCCCTGATCCACGAATGCCAGCGACTTCGCCATAAATGAAACCAACGGTTGCAATAATTCGCTTGCCGCGTATGCGGCCTCGGGTTACTTTGCAATGCAAAGCGCGATTCGACGCCGGAGAGCCCATGCACGACCTCGACAAGGCGCTGGCCGACATCGTCGCCATCCGCTCGCAGATCGCGCGGGACACCGCGTTCCGCGGCCTCGGCTCGGCGGCCCTGGCCGCCACCGGGGTGCTCGCCCTGGCGACCGCGTGCGGGCAGGCGCTCTGGCTCGGCGATCCGGACGCGCGGCCGCTACTGTTCTTCGGCCTGTGGATCGCGACGGCCTGCGCAGCGGGTGGCCTCATCGGCATCGAGACGGTTCGGCGCTCGCGCCAGCTGCATTCGGGCCTGGCGGACGCGATGGTGTGGAATGCGATCGAGGGGTTCATGCCCGCCGCCGGGGCGGGCGCCTGCCTCGCTCTGGTGATCGCGCGCTTCGCCCCCGATCAGGTCTGGATGCTGCCGGGCCTGTGGCAGGTGCTGGTCGGCCTCGGCCTGTTCGCCTCGGCGCGGATCCTGCCGCGGGCGGTGCAGGGCGCGGGCGCGTTCTACCTTCTCGCCGGCCTGACCGCGCTGGCGGTCGCGGGCGAGACCCGGGCGCTCTCGCCCTGGCTGATGGGCCTGCCCTTCGCCATCGGGCAGGGCTGGCTCGCCGTCGTGATGTCCGGCACCGGAGGCGGCGATGGCGATCTCTGATCGGGCCGACGGCCGCTTCTCCTACGACGGTCTCGATCGGGTGATCCACGAGAAGGCGCGGCTCAGCGTGCTGACCTCGCTCGTCGGCCATCCGAAGGGCCTGGCGTTCCCCGACCTGAAGCGCCTGTGCGGGCTCACCGACGGCAACCTCAGCCGCCACCTCGCGGTGCTGCAGGAGGCCGATCTCGTCAGCCTGGAGAAAGGCCACGCCCATAACCGTCCGCAGACCCTGTGCCGGCTGACGCCGGCGGGGCGGGCCCGTTTCCTCGAGTACCTCGGCGTCCTGGAACAGGTGGTGCGCGACGCCGCCAAGGCCGCCCGCCTGCCGGAATCCGGCCACCTCAACACCACCCCGGCCTGACGGCCGACCGCCCGCCATCCGCGCCGCCCCCGACCGGAGCCTTCCAAGATGCAAAGCCCCACCGACACCAGGCCGGGCCTTCACGCCGCGATCATCATGGACGGCAACGGGCGCTGGGCGACCCGGCGCGGGCT
>NZ_VRUV01000118.1:0-10542 GCF_008039455.1 Methylobacterium sp. WL116 | reverse complement strand
CTGGCGCACTCCTCGGTGCCGCTGCCGCGGAGGCGCACGCGGCGCCCGCCTACGGCTACGCAGATGCGCGCCCCGTGGTGCGCTATCGGCCCGCTCGCGTCGTCCGCGCGTACGACGAGGAGGTGGTCTACCGGACCACGCGGGTCGTGCGCTCCGACGAGACGGATGCGGAAGGTTACGGCTATCGCGCCGCCGGATACGGCGACCGCTGGCACTGCGACCGGCCGCACGGCTACGGCGGCTGGTAGCCGAAGAGGCGCCAGGGCTGCCCGAGGGGCGCGGGCAGCCCGCTTGCACCGCTCGGCACGCCGCGAGGCCCAGGCGCCGGGCTCCGGCACCCGGCGGGGCTTCGGCGAAGTCCGAGATGCCCCGTCAAGGGTGAAACCCTTGACCGGTCCCGCCGCACCGCCGAAACATCGCCATCGACCGACCGGTCGTCCCGATCCATCCGCGACGGATCGTGCCCCGGCGCCGTGCCGCCCTGCGTCGCTCATGCCGGGCGGATACGATCCCGGCGGCGACCCTGTTCTCGAAAGCGACCATGCCAGGCCTCAAGGACAAGCGCGGATTCATCGATAAGGACCGGCTCGATCTCTCCGAGCGGAAAGCGGTCGAGTACTGGGTGAAGCGCTGGGGCGTGACGCAGGACCAGCTGACCACGGCGCACCGCAAGGCCGGGCGCATGATCAAGGACATCGCCACCGAGCTCGGCAAGAAGCGTTGAGCGAGCCGGATCGGACGACCCCGTCGCAGGTCCGCGCTGCCTGTGGCCGCGCGAGGAACCGGCCCACGTCGGTGCGAATGGATCCACCGGGGGGCGGGATCGACCGAAGCCGCCTGCAATCCTCATGTCCGCCCGAGGGCCGGCCGTGAAGGTGTGCGTCAGCCCTCGCTGTCGCGATTGAGGCCGAGGGCCTTCATCAGGTCGCCGATCGGATCGCCCTCCACCGGCTTGCCCGGCTGCGTCGCCGAGGCGACCGGGCTCGGGGCCTGCTGCTCGATCCGGGCCGCGGCCGGCCGGCCGCTCGCATTGGGCTGCGCCACCCTGCGGGCATGGACGTGCTCGGCCTTCCGCACCGGACGCGCCTGCGGCTGATCCTCGAGCCCCGATAGGCTCGCCGTCATCGCGACGGGCAGGAGGGTGAAGGAGGCGGGACGCGCCAGCGTCGCTTCCGCCGTCTCGGCCTGCGACACGCGCGCCGGCGGATCGCTCCAGGCCGTCGCGGCTTCGGCGGACGCGACGACGGGGTGTCCGCGGCGCGTTTCGAAAGCCGGATCGCGCGGATGCAGAACATGCGCGGCGGTGATCAATCCTGTAACGAGCACGGCGGTCGTGAGGATTGTGGACTTGACGTGTTCCATGATCTCAGAACGAACGGCCAAGGTCATGGTTCCGCTTGCCGCGGCCCCGACCTTCGGCCGGCATCGTCCAGCCCCCGAAACGAAAAGGGCGGCCCGCCGGGCCGCCCTTTCGCAGGTCGTGGATCGCTTCGCGGCCTACTCGGCCGCGGCCGAGGGCAGCTCGCCCAGCGGCCGGGCGCCGCTGTCGGACGCCTTCTGCTGGAGGATCATGCTGTCGCGGCGGCGTGCCACCGCGCGGATGTCGGCCACCATCGAGCCGGTGCCCGCGGGGATGAGCGAGCCGACGATGACGTTCTCCTTGAGGCCTTCCAGGTGGTCGATCTTGCCGTTGACCGCGGCTTCCGTGAGGACCCGGGTGGTCTCCTGGAACGAGGCCGCCGAGATGAACGACTTCGTCTGCAGCGACGCCTTGGTGATGCCGAGCAGGACGGGGACGCCCTGGACCGGCTTCTTGCCCTCGGCAAGGAGCTTCTCGTTGACCTCGGTCAGCTCCGTGCGGTCGATCTGGTCGCCCGCCAGGATGTCCGAGTCTCCGCCGTCGGTGATCTCGACCTTCTGCAGCATCTGCCGGACGATGACCTCGATGTGCTTGTCGTTGATCGACACGCCCTGGAGCCGGTAGACCTCCTGGATCTCGTTGACGAGGTAGGCGGCCAGCTCCTCCACGCCCTTGATCGCCAGGATGTCGTGCGGCGCCGGGTTGCCGTCGACGATGTAGTCGCCGAGCTCGACCACGTCCCCGTCCTGAAGGTGGATGTGCTTGCCCTTCGGGATCAGGTACTCGACCGTCTCCGAGCCGTCGTGCGGCGTCAGCGACAGGCGGCGCTTGTTCTTGTAGTCGCGCCCGAAGGCGATGGTGCCCGACTTCTCGGCGATGATCGCCGCGTCCTTCGGGCGCCGCGCCTCGAACAGCTCCGCCACCCGCGGCAGACCGCCGGTGATGTCGCGGGTCTTGGCCGAGTCGGTGGAGACGCGGGCGAGGATGTCGCCGGCCTTCACCGAGCCGCCCGGGTCGTAGCCGATGATGGCGTCGACCGGCAGGAAGTAGCGGGCGTCCGAGCCGCGCGGCAGCTTGACCGGCTTGCCCTCGGCATCGACGACCACCATCGCCGGCTTGAGGTCCGAGGTGCGCGCCGAGCCGCGCCAGTCGATGACGACGCGCTTGGCGATGCCGGTCGACTCGTCGGTGGTCTCGGTGATCGACTGGCCGTCGACCATGTCCTCGTACATCACCACGCCGTCCGTCTCGGTGATGATCGGGCGGGTGTAGGGGTCCCACTCGGCGATGCGCTGGCCGCGCTTGACCTTGTCGCCGTCGTCGACCCGCAGGCGCGCGCCGTATTGGAGGCGGTGCACCGCCCGCTCCGTGCCGTCGGCGCCGACGATCACCACCGCCACGTTGCGGCCGGTGGCGATCAGGTCGCCGTCCGAGTTCTTGGCGATCGCACGGTTGCGGATCTTGATCGTGCCCTCGAAGCTCGACTCGATGAAGGACGAATCCGCGATCTGCGCCGCGCCGCCGATGTGGAAGGTGCGCATGGTGAGCTGGGTGCCCGGCTCGCCGATCGACTGCGCCGCGATGACGCCGACGGCCTCGCCCATGTTGACGGGCGTGCCGCGGGCGAGGTCGCGCCCGTAGCAGGTGGCGCAGACGCCCTGGCGGGTCTGGCAGACCAGCACCGAGCGGATCTTCACCTCCTGGATCCCGGCCGCCTGGATGGCGGGCAGGTGGCGCTCCTCGATGGTCTCGCCGGTCTTGACGATGACCGTGCCGTCCTGGGCGACGAGATCCTCCGCCGTAGCGCGGCCGAGGATGCGGATCGCCAGCGTCGCGACGACCTGGCCGGCATCGATGATGGCGCGCATCTTGATGCCGTTGGTGGTGCCGCAATCGACCTCGCGGATGACCGCATCCTGCGCCACGTCGACGAGGCGGCGGGTCAGGTAGCCAGAGTTGGCGGTCTTCAACGCCGTGTCCGCGAGGCCCTTGCGGGCGCCGTGGGTGGAGTTGAAGTACTCGAGCACGTCGAGGCCTTCCTTGAAGTTCGAGATGATCGGCGTCTCGATGATCTCGCCCGAGGGCTTGGCCATCAGGCCGCGCATCGCCGCGAGCTGCTTCATCTGGGCCGGCGAGCCGCGCGCACCGGAATGGCTCATCATGTAGATCGAGTTGATCTGCTTGTCGGCGCCCTGGTCGTCCTTCTGGACGGTCGAGATCCGGAGCATCATCTCGGCGGCGAGCTTGTCCGAGCACTTGGCCCAGGCGTCGACGACCTTGTTGTACTTCTCGCCCTGGGTGATCAAGCCGTCGTTGTACTGCTGCTCATAGTCCTTCACCAGCGTGCGCGTGGTGTCGACGATGGTCCACTTGTTCTCCGGCACGACCATGTCGTCCTTGCCGAACGAGATGCCGGCCTTGAACGCGTGGTTGAAGCCGAGCGCCATGATTCGGTCGCAGAAGATCACCGACTCCTTCTGACCGCAGTGGCGGTAGACGGTGTCGATCATCGACGAGATCTCCTTCTTGGTCATCAGCTTGTTGACGACGTCGAAGGGCACCTTGGCGTGCAGCGGCAGCGCGCCGGACAGGATCACCCGGCCGGGCGTGGTGTCGTAGGTCTTGGTCAGCGGCTCGCCGTCGGGGCCGATGCCCTTCCAGCGCCACTTGATCTTCGAGTGCAGCTTCACCGACTTGGCGGCCAGGGCGTGCTCGAGCTCGCCCATGTCGCCGTAGACGCCCTGCATCGGGTTGGTCTTGTGGTCGGGCTGGAACGCGCCGACCAGGCCCTCGCCGACGATGGAGAGGTAGTACAGGCCGAGCACGATGTCCTGCGAGGGCACGATGATCGGCTGGCCGTTGGCCGGGTGCAGGATGTTGTTGGTCGACATCATCAGGACGCGCGCCTCCAGCTGAGCCTCGAGGCTCAGGGGGACGTGCACGGCCATCTGGTCGCCGTCGAAGTCGGCGTTGAAAGCGGCGCAGACCAGCGGGTGCAGCTGGATCGCCTTGCCCTCGATCAGCTTCGGCTCGAACGCCTGGATGCCGAGGCGGTGGAGCGTTGGCGCGCGGTTGAGCATCACCGGGTGCTCGCGGATCACCTCGTCGAGGATGTCCCAGACCTCGGGCTTCTCCTTCTCGACGAGCTTCTTGGCCTGCTTGACGGTGGCCGAGAAGCCCTTGGCGTCGAGGCGCGCGTAGATGAACGGCTTGAACAGCTCGAGCGCCATCTTCTTCGGCAGGCCGCACTGGTGCAGCTTCAGCTCCGGGCCGACCACGATGACCGAGCGGCCCGAATAGTCGACGCGCTTGCCGAGCAGGTTCTGGCGGAAGCGGCCCTGCTTGCCCTTGAGCATGTCGGCGAGCGACTTCAGCGGGCGCTTGTTGGCGCCGGTGATGACACGGCCGCGGCGGCCGTTGTCGAACAGCGCGTCGACCGCCTCCTGCAGCATCCGCTTCTCGTTGCGGATGATGATGTCGGGCGCGCGCAGCTCGATCAGACGCTTGAGGCGGTTGTTGCGGTTGATCACGCGACGGTAGAGGTCGTTCAGGTCCGACGTGGCGAAGCGGCCGCCGTCGAGCGGAACCAGCGGGCGCAGGTCCGGCGGGATCACGGGGACGACGGTCAGGATCATCCACTCGGGCTTGTTGCCCGACATCTGGAACGCCTCGATGATCTTGAGGCGCTTCAGGAGCTTCTTCGGCTTCAGCTCGGAGGTCGTGGTGGCGATCTCCTCGCGCAGCGAGTCGGCGATGCCGTCGAGGTCGAGCTCCTGCAGGATGCGCCGGATCGCCTCGGCGCCGATCATCGCCGTGAACGAATCCTCGCCGTACTCCTCCTGGGCGCGCAGATACTCCTCCTCCGACAGGAGCTGGCGCTCCTTGAGGGGGGTGAGGCCCGGCTCGATGACGCAGTAGGACTCGAAGTAGAGGATCCGCTCGAGATCCTTGAGCGGCATGTCGAGCAGCAGGCCGATGCGGCTCGGCAGCGACTTCAGGAACCAGATGTGGGCGACCGGGGCGGCGAGCTCGATGTGGCCCATGCGGTCGCGCCGCACGCGCGCGAGGGTGACCTCGACGCCGCACTTCTCGCAGATGACGCCCTTGTACTTCATGCGCTTGTACTTGCCGCACAAGCACTCGTAGTCCTTGATCGGCCCGAAGATGCGGGCGCAGAACAGGCCGTCACGCTCCGGCTTGAAGGTCCGGTAGTTGATCGTCTCGGGCTTCTTGATCTCGCCGTAGGACCACGAGAGGATCTTTTCGGGGCTGGAGATCGAGATCTTGATCTGGTCGAAGCTCTGGGGCTGAGCCTGCTGGTTGAAAAGGTTCATGACCTCTTGGTTCATGATCCGCTCCTTGCTTGACGGGAACGCGCGCCCTGCGCCGGCGCCGTCCACGTCCTGAAATCAACTCGGCGCCGCGCCCTTCAAAGGCGCCGCTGGCCGTCGGCCCGTCCGGAGGCTCCGCCCCTCCCCGCTCGAACCGTGCCGGCGCTGGCGCCGGCACGGGAGGTGTCTTGTTTCGGCTACTCGGCCGCGTCGGCCGGCGGCTCCAGGGCGTCGTTGGCGACCTTCTTGGATGACGTCAGCTCGACGTTGAGGCCGAGCGACCGCATCTCCTTCACCAGCACGTTGAAGCTCTCCGGGATGCCGGCCTCGAAGGTGTCGTCGCCGCGGACGATCGCCTCGTAGACCTTGGTGCGGCCGGCCACGTCGTCCGACTTCACCGTGAGCATCTCCTGCAGCGTGTAGGCCGCACCGTAGGCCTCCAGCGCCCAGACCTCCATCTCGCCGAAGCGCTGCCCGCCGAACTGCGCCTTACCGCCGAGCGGCTGCTGGGTGACCAGCGAGTACGGGCCGATCGAGCGGGCGTGGATCTTGTCGTCCACGAGGTGGTGGAGCTTCAGCATGTAGATGTAGCCCATCGTCACCTTGCGGTCGAAGGCCTCGCCGGTGCGCCCGTCGTAGAGCGTCGACTGGGCCGACCGGTCGAGCCCTGCCATCTCCAGCATGGTCTCGATGTCGGCTTCCTTGGCGCCGTTGAACACCGGGGTCGCCATCGGCACGCCGCGGCGCACGTTGTTGGCGGCCTCGGCCATGTCCTCGTCCGACAGGCCTTCCAGCTCCGACGGGGAGTAGATCGCCTGCATCTCCTCCTTCAGCGGGCCGATGTCCTGGCTCTTCAGGTAGGCGTCGACCGCCTTGCCGACCTTGCGGCCGAGGCCGGCCGCGGCCCAGCCGAGGTGCGTCTCGAGGATCTGGCCGACGTTCATGCGCGAGGGCACGCCGAGCGGGTTGAGCACGATGTCGGCATGCGTCCCGTCCTCCAGGAACGGCATGTCCTCGATCGGCACGATCCGCGAGACCACGCCCTTGTTGCCGTGGCGGCCGGCCATCTTGTCGCCCGGCTGGATCTTGCGCTTCACCGCGACGAAGACCTTGACCATCTTCATCACGCCGGGGGGCAGCTCGTCGCCGCGCTGCAGCTTCTCGACCTTGTCGAGGAAGCGCTGCTCGAGGCGCTTCTTCGACTCGTCGTACTGCTTCTGCATCGCCTCCATCTCGGTCATGAGACGGTCCTCGACGACGGCGAACTGCCACCATTGCGAGCGCGGGTACTCGTTGATGAGCTCACGCGTCAGCGTGGTCTCCTTCTTGAAGCCCTTCGGCCCGGCGATCGGCGCCTGGCCGATCAGCACGCCCGAGAGGCGGGCGTAGGTGTTGCGGTCCAGGATCGCCTGCTCGTCGTCGCGGTCCTTGGCGAGGCGCTCGATCTCCTCGCGCTCGATCGCCTGGGCGCGCTCGTCCTTGTCGACGCCGTGGCGGTTGAACACCCGGACCTCGACGATCGTGCCGGTCACGCCCGGGGGGACCCGGAGCGAGGTGTCGCGCACGTCGGACGCCTTCTCGCCGAAGATCGCGCGGAGGAGCTTCTCCTCCGGCGTCATCGGGCTCTCGCCCTTCGGCGTGATCTTGCCGACGAGGATGTCGCCGGCATGGACCTCGGCGCCGATGTAGACGATGCCGGCCTCGTCGAGGTTCTTCAGAGCCTCCTCCGAGACGTTCGGGATGTCGCGGGTGATCTCCTCCGGGCCCAGCTTGGTGTCGCGGGCCATCACCTCGAACTCCTCGATGTGGATCGAGGTGAACACGTCATCCTTCACGATCCGCTCGGAGAGCAGGATCGAGTCCTCGAAGTTGTAGCCGTTCCACGGCATGAACGCGACGAGGACGTTGCGGCCGAGCGCGAGCTCGCCGAACTCGGTGGACGGGCCGTCGGCGATGATCTCGCCCTTCTTCACCGGCTCTCCGACGCGCACCAGCGGCTTCTGCGTGATGCAGGTCGACTGGTTGGAGCGCTGGAACTTCTGCAGGCGGTAGATGTCGACGCCGGGCTTGGTGGCGTCGGCCTCCTCCGTCGCGCGGATGACGATGCGGGTGGCGTCCACCTGGTCGACGATGCCGGAGCGGCGGGCGGCGATGGCGGCGCCGGAGTCGCGGGCGACCACGGCCTCCATGCCGGTGCCGACGAACGGCGCGTCGGCGCGCACCAGCGGCACCGCCTGCCGCTGCATGTTCGAGCCCATCAGCGCGCGGTTGGCGTCGTCGTTCTCGAGGAACGGGATCAGCGCCGCGGCGACCGACACGAGCTGCTTCGGCGACACGTCCATCAGGTCGACGCGCTCCGGCCCGACGACGATCACGTCGCCGGCGCGGCGGCAGACCACCAGCTCCTCGGTGAGCTTCTTGTTCTCGTCCATCTGCGCGTTGGCCTGGGCGACGTAGTACTTCGCCTCCTCCATCGCGGAGAGGTACGAGACCTCGTTGGTGACGACGCCGTCCTTGACCCGGCGGAACGGGGTCTCGATGAAGCCGTACTTGTTCACCCGCGCGAAGGTCGCGAGCGAGTTGATCAGGCCGATGTTCGGGCCTTCCGGCGTCTCGATCGGGCAGATCCGGCCGTAATGGGTCGGGTGCACGTCGCGCACCTCGAAGCCGGCACGCTCGCGGGTCAGGCCGCCCGGGCCGAGCGCCGAGAGGCGGCGCTTGTGCGTCACCTCGGAGAGCGGGTTGGTCTGGTCCATGAACTGCGACAGCTGCGACGAGCCGAAGAACTCGCGCACCGCGGCCGCCGCGGGCTTGGCGTTGATCAGGTCCTGCGGCATCACCGTGTCGATGTCGACCTGGGACATGCGCTCGCGGATGGCGCGCTCCATGCGGAGCAGGCCGAGGCGGTACTGGTTCTCCATCAGCTCGCCGACCGAGCGCACCCGGCGGTTGCCGAGGTGGTCGATGTCGTCGATCTCGCCCTTGCCGTCGCGCAGCTCGACGAGCGCCATGACGACCGCCAGCATGTCCTCCTTGCGGAGCGTGCGGACGGTGTCCTCGGCGTCGAGGTCGAGGCGCATGTTCATCTTCACGCGGCCGACGGCGGACAGGTCGTAGCGCTCGCTGTCGAAGAACAGCGAGTGGAACATGGCCTCGGCCGTCTCCAGGGTCGGCGGCTCGCCAGGGCGCATGACGCGGTAGATGTCGAACAGCGCGCCTTCGCGGGCGGAGTTCTTGTCCACGGCGAGGGTGTTGCGGATGTAGGGGCCGATGTTGACGTGGTCGATGTCGAGCACCGGGATCTCGGCGACGCCGACCTCCTCGAGGCTCTTGAGCAGCTTCTCGGAGATCTCCTCGCCGGCCTCGGCCCAGATCTCGCCGGTGTTCACGTCGACGAGGTCTTCGGCGACGTACTGGCCGACCAGGTCCTCGTCGGTCGCCTTGAGGAACTTGGTCCCCTTCTCGGCGATCTGGCGGGCGTTGCGGGCGTTGAGCTTCTTGCCGGTCTCGAGCACGACCTCGCCGGAATCGGCGTCGATCAGGTCGACCGAGGCCTTGAAGCCCTTCAGCCGCTCGGCGTCGAACGGCACGCGCCAGTCGGCGCCGTCCCGGTCGTAGACGACCTTGTTGTAGAAGGTCGACAGGATCTCCTCGCCGGACAGCCCGAGCGCGTAGAGCAGCGACGTCACCGGCAGTTTGCGCTTCCGGTCGATGCGGACGTGCACGATGTCCTTGGCGTCGAACTCGACGTCAAGCCAGGAGCCGCGATACGGGATGATCCGGGCAGCGAACAGCAGCTTGCCCGAGGAGTGGGTCTTGCCCTTGTCGTGGTCGAAGAACACGCCCGGGGAGCGGTGCATCTGCGAGACGATGACGCGCTCGGTGCCGTTGACGATGAAGGTGCCGTTCTCCGTCATCAGGGGCATGTCGCCCATGTAGACGTCCTGCTCCTTGATGTCCTTGACCGACTTGGCCGCCGTGTCGGGATCGACGTCGAACACGATTAGCCGCAGGGTCACCTTCAGCGGGGCCGCGAAGGTGATGCCGCGCTGGCGGCACTCGTCGACGTCGTATTTCGGCTGCTCGAACGTGTAGCGGACGAATTCGAGGAGCGCCGTCGAGGAGAAGTCCGAGATCGGGAACACGCCCCGGAACACGCTCTGCAGGCCCTCGTCGCCGCGGCCGCCCTCGGGCTCGTCCATCATCAGGAACTGGTCGTAGGACGCCTTCTGAACCTCGATGAGGTTCGGCATCTCAGCGACTTCCTTGATCTTGCCGAAGAACTTCCGAATGCGCTTGCGACCGACCAGCGTATTGGCCATGTGACCTCGCTCCACCATCTTCGCGTCCTGGTCGCCCGGGGAAGTCTCGCCGACTCCCGCGCCGGGCCATGGCTCGCGTCCCGCCGGACCGCGCCACCCGAATTCATGATCTCGATCGGCTCGTTCCGAGCCGGGACCCGTCTCAGGGTCCGCCGGCCGCCGAAGCGGCCTCAGCCCGCGGGTGCGAACACCCGCGGGCTGCGGTCACGGCCGGCTCCCGAGGGAACCGGCCGCGCGGTGACGGGCCGGGGATCGGCCCATCGCGGCTTACTTGAGCTCGACCTTGGCGCCGGCCTTCTCGAGCTGCGCCTTGAGCTTCTCGGCCTCGTCCTTGGCGACCGACTCCTTGACGGCCTTCGGGGCGCCCTCGACGAGGTCCTTGGCTTCCTTGAGGCCGAGGCCGGTGATCGCGCGGACCTCCTTGATGACCTCGATCTTCTTGTCGCCGGCGGCGGTGAGCATGACCGTGAACTCGGTCTGCTCCTCGGCGGCGGCAGCCGGGCCGGCGGCCGGGCCGGCAGCTACGGCG
>NZ_VRUV01000117.1:0-10572 GCF_008039455.1 Methylobacterium sp. WL116 | reverse complement strand
CCGTTCAACCTGTCCACCGCCGCCCCGGCCGCCATGCCGGCGGTGGACAGGTTGAACGGCCCGCGGATGCGGTTGACCGCGTCCATCACGTGGGCCGGCCCGACCATCCAGCCGACGCGCAGGGCGGCGAGCCCGTGGATCTTGGAGAAGGTGCGGGTCATCACGACGTTGTCGGCGTCGCGCGCGAGCTCGAGCCCGGCCGCGTAGTCGTCCGCCTGGACGTACTCGGCGTAGGCGCCGTCGAGGACCAGCAGCACGTCGCCCGGCAGGCCGGCATGCAGGCGCCGCACCTCGGCCAGCGGCAGGTAGGTGCCGGTCGGGTTGTTGGGGTTGGCGACGTAGACGATCTTCGTCCGCGGGGTCACGGCGGCGAGGATCGCGTCGACGTCGGCGGTGAGGTCGCGCTCGGGAGAGACCACGGCGGTGCCGCCCGCCGCCAGGATGGCGATGCGGTAGACCAGGAACCCGTGCTCGCAGAAGACGCCCTCGTCGCCGGGGCCGATATAGGCGTAGGCGAGCAGCGAGAGCAGCTCGTCCGAGCCCGCGCCGCAGACGACGCGGCCCGCGTCGATGCCGTAGCGCGCCGCGATGGCGGTCCGCAGCAGCGTGGAGGTGCCGTCGGGATAGTTCTCGAGCTTGGCCGTGGCCGTCTGCATCGCCGCCATCGCCGCCGGGCTCGGGCCGAGCGGCGTCTCGTTCGACGACAGCTTGTGGATCTTGGCGTGACCCGGCGCCCCGCTCTTGCCGGGCACGTAGGGGTCGATCGCCAGGACGCCCGGACGGGGCACCGGGCGGAGACGGGGAGAGGCGGACATTGGTGTTCGCAGCCTGCAGAAGAAACGCGGGTGGCGCCCGTCTACAGCATTTCGCGCCGCGATGAAGCGGGGCGCGACCGGATCGGGCGCCCGGCGGCCCTCACACCCGGAACCGCGCCGCGTGGCTGCCGGTCTCGTCGAGGCTCGACACCGCCGCGCCCGCCCCGTCCAGGGCCTCGGCGAGCTGCCGCGTGCCAACGCCGCCCGGCACCGCCAGCAGCAGGCGCTCGACCTCGCCCTTGGGCTTGGCCCGCGCCACCACCTCGCCGTAGAGCCCCTGCACGGCGCGCTCGGCCTCCTCCGTCCAGGCACCGCAGCGCACCGCCCACAGCACCCAGTCGCGCTGCGCCGCCGCCGGATCGTCGAGGGGCTTGGCCACCACGAAGACCGGCGTGCCGGCCGGGTGGGCCGGCCGCTCGATGAAGGGCAGCCGGGCGATCACCTTCGGCCGGCCCGCGCCGATCAGGCCCTCCCACCAGGCCTCTCCCTTCGCCGCCCCCTTCGCGGGCACCTGGGCGGCGCGCGGGTCGAAGCGGAAGATGCCGAGGTCGCCGCGCGAGGCCGCCACCGCCTCGATCACCGCCGCGCAGGTCGGGTGGGGCCGGTAGGGCACGGTGAAGCCGAAGTGGAAGCGGGCGGAGTCGCGCATCGCCGGATCGCCGGCGGAGATGTCGGCATGCACCGAGAACGGCGCCTGGACGTAGGTGAACGTCGCGATGATGACCCGCCAGATCCCCTCGACGGTGTCGAGCGGCAGCAGCCCGCGGTGGCGCTCGGCGACGCGCCGCATCATCGCGGCCTCGCGACCGGGACGGAAGGCGGAGCCCGAGGCCGAGGTGCCCTTCACCGCGATCAGCCGGTCGATGATCCCGCCGCGCTGGATCAGCAGCGCGTGCATCTCGGCGTCGATCCGATCGATCTCGGCCCGGAGGGCGGCGAGGTCTTCCATCGGCGGCGCGGCTCGTTTGGGGAAGCGCATGGTTCGACAAGCTGAGGACGGGGCTGCTCGCGCGTGTTTACGGCCCGCCGCGCCGAAGGGCCAGCGCGGCAGGGCCGTGCGATCGACAACGGAGGGCGGATGAACGGCCTTCCGGCGGCCCCTTTCGTTGACGCTCGGCGGCGGGCACACTACGTCCGGTGCAGCGGCGGGCGCGGGAAGCGGGCGGCCTCGCGATTCCTTCGGCCCCTTCGGCGCGCGAGAAGCCGTTTCCAGACGCCTCATGGACAATCCCCTCGATACGGCCGTCACGGCCGCCTCCGCGACGGAGCCCGAGATCCGCAGCCGCGAGCCGTCGCAGGCGCGCGACCCGGCGGGGCTCGTCGCGCGGTTCGAGGCCGGGCAGCCGCTGACCATGGATTCGGGCGCCGCGCTCGCGCCGTTCCAGGTCGCCTACCAGACCGCCGGCACCCTCAACGCCGCGCGCACCAACGCGGTGCTGATCTGCCACGCGCTCACCGGCGACCAGCACTTCGCCCACCCCCATCCCGTCACCGGCAAGCCCGGCTGGTGGACGACGCTGGTCGGCCCGGGCAAGCCGATCGACACCGACCGCTACTTCGTCGTCTGCTCCAACGTGATCGGCTCGTGCATGGGCTCGACCGGCCCGGCCTCGATCGACCCCGCGACGGGCTCGGCCTACGGGCTCGACTTCCCGCTGGTCACGATCCGCGACATGGTCCGCGCCCAGGCGATGCTGCTCGACCATCTCGGCATCGCGGACCTGTTCCTGTGCATCGGCGGCTCGATGGGCGGGATGCAGGTGCTGCAATGGGCCTCGCTCTACCCTGAGCGCGTGTTCGCGGCGATGCCGATCGCCACGGGCGCGCGCCATTCGGCGCAGAACATCGCCTTTCACGAGGTCGGCCGGCAGGCGATCATGGCCGACCCCGCCTGGGCCGACGGTCGCTATCTCGAGGCCGGCACGCGCCCCTCGAAGGGCCTCGGCGTCGCGCGGATGGGCGCGCACATCACCTACCTGTCCGAGCCGGCTTTGCACCGGAAGTTCGGGCGGCGCTTCCAGGGCGGCTCGGCGCCGACCTTCTCGTTCAACGCCGACTTCCAGATCGAGAGCTACCTGCGCCACCAGGGCCTGAGCTTCGTCGAGCGGTTCGACGCCAACGCCTACCTCTACCTGACGCGGGCGATGGACTACTTCGACCTCGCCGCCGACCACGGCGGCGTGCTCGCCAACGCCTTCAAGGGCACGAAGACGCGGTTCTGCGTGATCTCGTTCACCTCCGACTGGCTGTTCCCCACGGCCGATTCCCGGGCGATCGTGCACGCGCTGAACGCCGCCTCGGCCCCGGTCGCCTTCGTCGAGGTCGAGAGCGACAAGGGCCACGACGCGTTCCTCCTCGACGAGCCGACGCTGTTCTCGGCGGCCCGCGGGTTCATCGACGCGGCCGCCCGGGCGCGCGGGCTGTGAGCGGGCGCGAGGACCTGTCCTTCGGCGACGCCGCCTCCGGCACGCCCTGGGAGGCGGCGGACGACCTGCCGCGCACGCCCGAATCCGGCGGCGCCCGCGTCGACCACCTCGTGGTCCTCGGGCTGGTGCCGCCCGGCGCGCGCGTCCTCGACATCGGCTGCGGCGACGGCTCGCTGCTGGCGCTGCTGCGCGACCGGCGCGGCGTCGACGGGCGCGGCATCGAGCTGTCGCGCGAGGGCGTGAACGCCTGCCTCGCCCGCGGCCTGCCGGTGATCCAGGGCGACGCCGACACCGACCTCGAGAACTACCCCGACGACGCGTTCGACGTGGTGGTCCTGTCCCAGACCATCCAGGCGACGCGCAACCCGCGCATCGTGCTGGAGCACCTGCTCCGCATCGGCCGGCAGGTGGTGATCTCGTTCCCGAACTTCGGTCATTGGCGGGTGCGGGCCGAGCTCGCCTTCCGCGGGCGGATGCCGATCACCGAGATCCTGCCGGAAGCCTGGTACGAGACGCCGAACATCCACCACTGCACCATGCGCGACTTCGTCGAGCTGTGCCGGGCGGTCGACGCCCACATCGAGAAGGCGGCGGCGCTCGACGCGCGCGGACGGCCGATGCGCTTCTCGATGCCGTGGTGGTTCTGGAACCTGATCGGCGCGCAGGGGGTGTTCCTGCTCAGGCGGGGCCGCCTCGGAGCCGGCTGATCGGTCGACCGCGCCGGGCGGCATCGAGCCGAGGCGGACATCGATCGCGTCGATCGCGCATCTTCTCACGAAGCCGTGAGCATTCGTGAGCCCACTCCAAGATCCGCAGAGGTATTGGTTAACCGCGATTTAAGCGATCTTGGGCGATCTTCGGCTGTTCAACGTGATCGGATAGATCGATGCTCCGTCTTTCAAACATCAAAATCCTGCCGAAGCTCATTGCCGTGATCGCATCGATCGCCGTCGTCGTCGGTGGATGCGTCTGGTATGCGCAGGCGCGCATGACCACGATCGACGACGCCTACAGCCTCCTGATCGTCCACGAGGCGAAAGGTGTCGCGAGCGCGCGCCGGGCAAACGGCCTGATGTTCGAGCTCAACTACTGGGTCTACCGCATCATCGCCGAGACCGACGAGGCCCAGATCAAGAGCGCCAATGCGGGCTTCGAGGCGGTGCTGCCCAACATGAGGCAGGCGCTGGCCGACCTCCGCGAGCAGGCGCCTGCCTTCGGCGCGCGCGTCGAGGCGCAGAACGCCCGGGTCGACCGGTTCCTCAAGGACGTGACCGAGGTGCGCAGGCTCGGGACCGCGAACGAGAACGCGGACGCCATAGCCCTCGTGCACCGCGCCATCGATCCGACCTTCGCCACCATGACGGACGAAGGCAGCAGGCTCGCGCACGACATTGCCGCCTATATGGAGCATCAGTCCGACGTCCTGAGCGATCAGACGAATGCGACGCGCTACACCCTGATGGCGCTGGCCGCTCTCGGCCTCCTGGTCGGCCTCGTCGCCGCGACCCTGGTGTCGATCGTCGGCATCACGCGTCCGCTGGGTCGGCTGGTCGTCGTCCTCCGACGTATGGAAAACGGCGAGATCGATGCGCAGATCGCCGAGGCGCGCCGCGGCGACGAGGTCGGCTCCGTCGGCCGGGCCGTCGAAGGCATCACGGCCATGGTTGCCCGGAAGGCCGCCGAGCAGGCGGAGATCAAGGGCATCGCCGACGCGGCGGCGGCCTCCGAGCGCAAGCGCGTCATGACGGAGCTGGCCGACGGGTTCGAACGGGCGGTCGGCGGCATCGTCGGCATGGTGTCCTCCTCCGCCACCGAGCTGCAGGCCACCGCCCAGACGATGACCGCGACCGCACGGGAGACGGCCAGCCAATCGTCCACCGTGGCGGCCGCCGCCGAGGAGGCGGCCTCCAACGTGAATACCGTGGCGGCGGCGGCGGAAGAGCTCGGCTCGTCGGTCCAGGAGATCGGGCGGCAGGTCTCCGGCTCGGCCGACCTCGCGCAGACGGCGGTCTCCGAAGCGGAGCAGACCGGACGCCTGGTTCACGAACTGAGCCAGGCGGCCGCCAAGATCGGCGACGTGGTGGGGCTGATCTCGAACATCGCCGGCCAGACCAACCTGCTGGCGCTCAACGCCACCATCGAGGCGGCGCGCGCCGGAGAGGCCGGGCGCGGCTTCGCGGTGGTCGCCGCCGAGGTGAAGGAGCTTGCCAACCAGACGGCCAGCGCCACCGCCGAGATCGGCAGCCAGATCGCCCAGATCCAGACCTCGACGCAAGGGGCGGTGCAGGCGATCGGGACCATCTCGACGCGCATCCGTGAGATCGACGCGGTCGCCGCGTCGATCGCGGCGGCGGTGGAGGAGCAGGGTGCGGCGACCCAGGAGATCGTGCGCAACGTCGCGCAGGCCTCCGCCGGCACGAGCGAGGTCACCGGCAACATCGCCGGCGTCGCGCAGGCTTCGGAGGAGACCGGCGCCGCGGCCGCGCAGGTGCTGGCCTCGGCGTCCGAACTGTCGCGTCAGTCGGAGCATCTTGGCGCGGAGGTCGCCCGCTTCCTCGCAACCGTTCGTGCCGCCTGAGCCGCCGGGCTTTCCGGGGCGGCTCCGAGGCCGGGCATCGTGCCCGGCCTTCCTCCGTTCGCGGGCCTTCGCCGCGACACCGGGCGGTCAATGCCCGTCGAAGAACTCCAGCATCGCGGCGTCGAAGCGGTCGGTCGCCTCCATGTGGACGAGGTGGCCGATGCCCGCGAACACGATCGCCCGGCCGTTCGGCATCCTCGCGGCCAGCGCCGTCGCGTTGTCGGCGTTGCGGCCCATCCTCGCGGCGAGGTCCGGCGGGGCGTAGGGCTTGCCCGGCGCGTTGTGATCGGCGCCGCCCATGACGAACAGGGTCGGCATCGGGAGCAGCGGGATCTCGTGCACCACCGGCTGGCCCCAGATCATGGTGTAGGAGTTCACGAACGATTGCAGCCAGCGCGGATACTCGCCCGCTCCCTTCACCCGCTCGCGCACCTCGACGAACGGCTCGATCGCCGATTCCGGCAGCGAGAGCGCGTAGCTGGTCATCAGCTGCCGGCGGTAGGCGGCCGCCGTGAGCTCGCCCTCGCGCTTGAGCAGGGTGTCGTTGGCGACCGGCGGCACGCTGAAGCGGTAATCCTCCAGGCCGAGCGGCGCCTCGAGGACGAGGCTGTTGACCCGGTCGGGGGCGTTGCGTGCCAACCGCACGGCCAGCATCCCGCCCATCGAGTGGGCGACCACGTCGACCCGGCGCAGGTTCAGGTGATCGAGCAGCGCGACGGTGTCGGCGGCCATCGCGTCGAAGGTGAACGGGCCGATGGGCTTCGAGGACTTGCCGAAGCCGAGCTGGTCGGGCGCGACCACGCGGTAGCCCGCGCCCGTCAGCGCCGCGACGACCGGCGCCCAGTAGCTCGCCGGGAAGTTGCGGCCGTGCAGCAGCAGCGCCGTGCGGCCGTTGGCCGTGCCGGTCGGCGCCACGTCCATGTAGGCGAGGCGCTGGGCCTCGCCGTCGCGCGACAGCGCGAGGAAGCGCACCGGATACGGGTAGGCGAAGCCTTCCAGCCCGATCCCGAGCGGCGGTGCCTCCTGCGCCGGTGCCGCCATCGGCATCAGCGGCAACAGGGCGAGCAGCAGGGCGGTGGTCCGCGTCATCGTCGGCATCGGGGCGTCATCCGTCAGATCGAGGCGACGACGCGATGGCGCGTCGCGAAGGCGGAAAAGCGGCGCACGGGCGAAGGATCCCGCGGCCATGTCACCGGCGCGCTGCTCAAGCCTGCGTGAAGCCGCTATGTGCGGGCGCAAGCGCCGGGCGGACCCACGGCGGCCGGCGGCCGGGGTCGGCCCAGAACAAGGTTTTCGACGATGACCGAGACGGCCGGATCGTCCGGACGACGCGCGATCCGCGGGGCGGAGGAGGAAGCGCAGGCGGCAAGCGGCCTCGGCGACGGGAGCCCGGCCGCCGCGAGGCCGGCCGACGGGCTTCCCCCGCGCGAGCGCCTGCTGGCGATGGCGGCGGTGTCGCTCGCCATGACCATGGCGGTGCTCGACGGGGCGATCGTCAACGTGGCGCTGCCGGTGATGGCCAAGGACCTCGCGGTCGATCCGGCCGCGGCGATCTTCGTGGTCAACGGCTACCAGATCGCGGTGACGGCGGCGCTCCTGCCCTTCGCCTCCCTCGGCGACATCCTCGGCTACAAGCGCGTGTACCTCGCCGGGCTGGCGGCGTTCGTCGCGGCCTCGCTCGCCTGCGCCTTCGCGCCGAGCCTCGGCTTCCTGATCGCCGGGCGCCTGGCGCAGGGGCTCGGCGCCGCCGGCGTGATGAGCGTCAACATCGCGCTGGTGCGCTTCATCTATCCCCACCGGATGATCGGCCGCGGCGTCGGCAACGTGGCGCTCGTCGTCGCCGTCGCCTCCGCGGCCGGCCCGACGGTCGCCGCCGCGATCCTCTCGGTGGCGTCCTGGCCGTGGCTGTTCCTGGTCAACCTGCCGGTGGGCGGCCTCGCCTTCCTCGTCGCCTCGCGGACGCTGCCGACGACGCCGCGCAGCGGGGCGCGCTTCGACGCGTTGAGCGCGGTGCTGAACGCGCTGACCTTCGGCCTGCTGATCGTCGGCGTCGACCGCCTCGGCGACGCCGACGGGCGGGCGATCGCCTTCGCCGAGATCGCGGGCGCCGTCGCGGTCGGCGCGGTGTTCGTGCTGTACCAGCTGCGCCTGCGGGCTCCGCTGCTGCCGGTCGACCTCCTGCGGATCCCGGCCTTCGCGCTGTCGATGGCGACCTCGATCGCCTCGTTCGCGGCGCAGATGAGCGCCTACATCGCCCTGCCCTTCTATTTCCAGGACGTGCTGCACCTCTCGGGCACGCAGACCGGCTTCCTGATGACGCCCTGGCCGATCGCGATCGCGGCGATGGCGCCGGTCGCCGGGCGGCTCGCCGACCGCTACCCGCCGGGGCTGCTCGGCGGCATCGGCCTCGCGCTGATGGCGTCGGGCATCGCCGCGATGGCGCTGCTGCCGGCGCACCCGGCGACCCTCGACATCGTCTGGCGGCTGACGCTGAGCGGCCTCGGCTTCGGCCTGTTCCAGACGCCGAACAACAAGGTCATCATCACTTCCGCCCCGCGCGAGCGCAGCGGCGGGGCGAGCGGCATGCAGTCGACGGCGCGGCTCACCGGCCAGTCCCTCGGCGCGGCGATGGTGGCGGTGATCTTCGGGATGACCCAGGGCGCCGGGCCGGAGCGGGCGGTGTCGCTGGCGCTGTGGTCCGCGGTGGCGCTCGCCGTGTTCGGCGGCTGCGCCAGCGTTCTGCGGCGGGGCAGAGCCGGATAGGCTGCATGCCACCTGGGGCCGGACCGGCGCGTTGATCGGCATCGCGAGACATCGCGGCAACCAGGGATCGACCGAAATGGACATGAACCTGAAGGGCCGCCGCGCCCTCGTCACCGGCTCTACCGGCGGCATCGGCTTCGGGATCGCCCAGGCGCTCCTCGACCTCGGCGCCAGCGTCGGCATCAACGGGCGCACCGCGGAACGCGTCGAGGCGGCCATCGCGGCCCTGCGCGGGAAGACCCAGGCCGGCGAGGCCTTCGCGGCGGTCGGCGACGTGGCGACGGCCGATGGGGTCGCCGCGCTGGTCGCGGCGCTGCCGGACGTCGACATCCTGGTCAACAACACGGGGATCTTCGAGCCGAAGCCGTTCTTCGACATCCCCGATGGCGACTGGCAGCGCTTCTTCGACGTCAACGTGATGAGCGGCGTGCGTCTGTCGCGCGCCTACGCGCCGGGGATGGTGGCGCGGGGCTGGGGCCGCGTGGTCTTCATCGCCAGCGAGTCGGGCATCAACATCCCGGTCGAGATGGTCCATTACGGGATGACGAAGACGGCGCAGCTCGCGGTCTCGCGCGGGCTCGCCGAGACGGTCTCGGGCACCGGCGTCACGGTCAACAGCGTGCTGCCGGGGCCGACCCTGTCTGAGGGCGTCGCCGATTTCATGAAGCAGATGGCCGGCGGATCGGGCAAGGCCGATCTCGACGCCCTCGGCCGCCAGTTCGTCGCCGAGCACCGCCCGACATCGCTGATCGGACGGCTGGCCAGCGTCGAGGAAGTGGCCAACATGGTGGCCTACGTCTGCAGCCCGGCGGCGAGCGCGACCAGCGGCGCGGCGCTTCGAGTGGATGGCGGCGTCCTGCGCAACATCGCCTGACGCCTGATCGGGTCGCGCGGGGCGGCGTGGCGCCGCCCCGTTCGAGCGCACCGTCGAAGCAGGACGATCCGGGAACCGCGTCTCCGGATCGACCCGACGACGGGTCCGGCGCGGCTCAGGCCTTGAGGTGGGCGGCGAGGTGCTTGTTCATCTCGAACATGCTGCACTTGTCCTTGCCGAAGACCTTCTTGAGCTTGTCGTCAGCGAGGATCTCGCGCTTGTTCTCCGGGTTCTGGAGGTTGTGCTTCTTGATGTATTCCCAGACCTTGCTGACGACCTCGCCGCGCGGGATCGGGCTGGTGCCGACGATGGCGCCGAGATCGGCCGAGGGCTTCAGCGGCTGCTGCAGGGCGTTCGGCTTGGCGCCGGCGGCGGCCTTGGTCGCCTTGGGGGCTGCAGCCTTCGCGGGCTTGGCGTCCTTGGTCTCCTTCGCAGCCTTCGGGGCGGCCTTTTCCGTCGTCTTGGTTGCCATGGGGTTCCTCCGGTTCTCGCTGCGAGCGTGAACGTGACATCCCCGCAGCAGGGGTGAGCATAGCAGCAAGAACTAAGGGCTAGCGCAGCCGTTCCAAGGGAAAACTGGAACAGTTCCCTTCATCATCCACAGGGTGTGGCGCCGGCGGGCGGGTTCGGCACCGGTTTTCGCGCCGCGAAACCCTTTCTTCACCCAACCGGAGGACAGATCCGGGCATGGTCAGCACCGCCCTCGCCCTCGCTTTCGTCTCCGCGTTCGCCCTGGTCCTCGGGCTCGGCATCGGCATTGCCGCCGAGCCGAATGCTTGCGATCACCCGCATGGCGGCGGATTGATCTGAGGGCGCGAAGGCCGGAGCGGACGCCGGATCCTCGCGAACCGTCCGGCCGCCCGGACGTTGGCGGCGTCGGAGGCCGGCCCTCCCGCCTTCCTCCTCGCGCCGCGGAAACCTCTGCCCATGTCGAGCCTCGAGCCGAACACCCTCGACGGCATCGCGCACATCATCCAGGTGGCGCTGACGCCGGTGTTCCTGCTGTCCGGGGTGGCGACCCTGCTCAACGTCTTCGGCGCGCGCCTCGCCCGCGTGTCGGATCAGGCGGAGCGGGCGTCGAGCCTGCTCGCGGGCGCGAGCGAGGCGGAGCGCCGC
>NZ_VRUV01001173.1:0-205 GCF_008039455.1 Methylobacterium sp. WL116 | reverse complement strand
GCGCGGCGCGGGGTATTCCCGGGTCAGCGAGAACCACGGCCACAGGCTGATGCCACGGCGCAGCACCACCGGCTCGGGCGTCGCGGCTGCGACCGGCCCGGCGAGCGTCATGGCGAGCGCGCCGCCGATCACCGTACGGCGGTCCGTCGCCATCGTCAGGCGACCGGATCCGCCGCGGCGCCGGCCGTCCGGCGGAGCGGCAGGC
>NZ_VRUV01001172.1:0-241 GCF_008039455.1 Methylobacterium sp. WL116 | reverse complement strand
GCCGCCGAACCGCACGTGCCGGAGCGGCTCGTCGCCCTCGACCGGGTGGTGCTGCTGCCGCATGTCGGATCGGGCACGCACGAGACCCGCGCCGCCATGGGGCAACTCGTCGTCGACAACCTGATCTCGTGGTTCGAGGGCCGCGGGCCGCTCACGCCGGTGGCGGAGACGCCCTGGCCGGCAGCGGGCGCCCGGGCATGAATCCGGCCCGGAACACCGTCTGCCTGCGGCTGGCCGCCGG
>NZ_VRUV01001171.1:0-263 GCF_008039455.1 Methylobacterium sp. WL116 | reverse complement strand
GCGATGGTCGGCACCCGCATCCGCTCCAGCGTGCCGAGCACCCGGTCCATGAAGCGCTCGTAGCCGAGCGCGTCCTCGGCGGTCTCGAAGCTGCGGAACTGGGCGATGTCGGTGCCGGCGGCGAACGCCTTCTCGCCGGCACCGGTGATCACCAGCGCCTTGACCGAGGCGTCCTCCTGTATCCGCAGGCACTGCGTGACCAGGCCCTCGTACATCGCGAAGGTCAGCGCGTTGCGGGCGTGGGGCCGGTTGAGGACGATGCG
>NZ_VRUV01001170.1:0-274 GCF_008039455.1 Methylobacterium sp. WL116 | reverse complement strand
CGAGGCCGGCACCCGGATCGCGACGGCCGAATCCTGCACCGGAGGGCTCGTCGCCGGGTTGCTGACGGCGGTGCCCGGCTCGTCGGCGGTGGTCGAGCGCGGCTTCGTCACCTACTCGAACGAGGCCAAGTCCGAAGCGATCGGGGTGCCCGCCTCACTCATCGGCGTGCACGGCGCGGTCAGCGAGGCGGTCGCCCGCCATCGCGCGAATCCCTTTTTCGTTCGAAGCGACCTTCGGATGATGCAGCGGACGCGCGTCCGCCCAACCGTCAGC
>NZ_VRUV01000116.1:0-10586 GCF_008039455.1 Methylobacterium sp. WL116 | reverse complement strand
GACGCCAGCGGCGTGAAGATCGTGGTGAGCGCGATGGCGGTCGACCTCACGAACCTCAACCTGATCCCGCGGGTCTGTTCCAGCACCGCCAACGCCAACGCGTCGCCCCGCGCCACGGGCGCCGCCTCCGACCTCACCGTGCCGACCGGATTCCGCACCAACGGGGTCCGCTACGTCCTCACCGAGGTGAGCATGCCCTACACGCCGATGCTCGGCTCGGCGCTGGTCAAGCTCGTCAACGGCGCCACGAGCACGATCACGCTCAAATCCAGCATGCCCTGGCCGGCGCGCGGCGGGCAGCCCGCCAAATCCACCTACACCGAAGTCTGGATGCCGGGAGGCGCAGCATGCCCGTGACCCCAACCCGCTCGACACCTCGAAGGATCTCGATGCGCCGACATCTCGGCCGCTTCGCGCGGCAGCGCGACGGCAACGTCGTCCTGCTGTTCGGGCTGCTCGCGCTGCCGCTCCTCGGCTTCACCGGCGCCGTGATCGATTACGGCTTCGCCACCTACATGGAGACCAAGCTCCAGGCCGCAACCGACGCCACCGCCCTCGCTCTGTGCCAGACGCCGATGGCGACGACGACCGCAACTCTCCAGACCCAGGCCGTCGCGATGATGACGGGCTACATGGGCGCGACCGGCCTCACGGTCGACCCGTTGGCGATGACGGCGAACCCGCGCCAGATCACCCTGACCACGCACATGGTTTCACCGGTCTTCTACAGCCGCATCACGGGCGTGACGGCCCCACGCCCAGGCGGCTCGGCGCGCTGCGCCACCCCGGTGCCCAAGACCTTCGAGATTGCCCTGGTGCTCGACAACACCGGCTCGATGGCGGAATCGAGCGGCGGCCAGAGCAAGCTTCAGGCGGTGCAGACGGCGGCGACGAACTTCGTCGACTACGTCTACACCAACGCCGCCTTCGCCACCGGCACCAAGATCTCGATCGTGCCGTTCGCCGCCGCGGTCGCGGTCGACCCGGCCGCCTACCGCTATGCCACCTGGATCGACCAGAACGGCAAGTCGGCCTATCACTGGACCAACGTGATCGCACCGGCCTCCGCCGGCTTCGCCAACCGCTTCGGCCTTTTCACCGCGTTGCAGGGCGCCTATTCGGGTTGGGGCTGGGCCGGGTGCCTGGAAACGCTGCCCTATCCGCTCAACGTCCAGGACGGCGCGCCGACGAGCGCGAACCCGAGCTCGTACTACGTGCCGATGTTCGCGCCCGACGAACCGGGCGAGGGTAGCACGACGTATGCAGCCTATAACGGCAATTCCGCGTTCAGCTTTAACAGCTACATCGACGACTACACCAACGCCAACAGCTGTGCGAGCCAATCGCAGTCGAGCACCTCGTTCGCCGCCGCCGAGGGCCGCGCCTGCAAGTACGTCAACGCCCGCGACGCATCGCCGACCGCATCGAACAGCTATACCGGCATCCCGAATGGCCCGAATTTCGGCTGCACCACCCGCCCGCTCCAGAGGCTAACCAGCAACACGTCGACGCTGAAGTCGCTGATCAACGCGATGGCGCCGCTCGGATCGACCAACATCCACGAGGGTCTGATGTGGGGCTGGCGGACGCTGTCGCCGAGCAGCGTCTTCGCCGATGGGGCGCCCTACGCGTCGAGCACGGTCAACAAGGTCATCATCCTGATGACCGATGGCGCCAACAGCTGGGCGACGAACGGCTACTCGCCATTCAACCAGTCGATGTACTTCGCTGCCGGCTACTTCCAGAACGTCGACGGTTCGACCCCAAATCCGCGCCTCCCGCCCGGCAACCAGAACGTCTCGAACGCTACCAATTCCCGAGCTGCCCTCGACGCGCTGACGGCCCTGGCTTGCAGCAACGCCAAGAGCGCCGGCATCTCGATCTACACGATCGGCTTCAGCGTGCCCTCGGACCCGATCGACAGCGCCGGCCTGAGCCTTCTGAACAACTGCGCATCAACGTCGACGCAGGCCTTCGTCGCCAACGACTCGTCGAGCCTGATCTCGGCCTTCAACCAGATCGCGGCCAGCATCGGCACGCTGCGGCTGACGCAGTAAAATGAACAGACCGGCTTCGGCCTTGGTAGATAGGCTCGGAAGGTACACCCTGTGAGCCTACCCGCGGGCTGGCACCGCGATACGGCTCAAAGGTGTTGTTTGACACTGAGCTATAAGCTACGTCCTGAGCCATAGATTTTGAGCCAGGGCGGGTGGAATGGCGACGATCGGGTATGTGAGGGTCAGCACAGGTGACCAAAGCGTCGAGGCGCAACGGCACAGCATTGGCCTGATCCACATGGTCGAGGAGTGGTTCTGCGACGAAGGCGTCTCTGGGGTCGTACGTGCCCTGGATCGTCCGGGCTTCTCGGCTCTCCTCAAATACGCTCGCAAAGGCGACACCCTCATCGTCGGCGCCGTCGATCGCCTGGGTCGCGATACCCTGGATGTTCTGGCGACCGTCGAGGCGCTTCAGGCCAAGAGCGTGGCTATCATCAGCCTGCGCGAGGGCTTCGATCTTTCAACCCCGATCGGCAAGGCGATGCTCACCATGCTGGCCGCCGTGGCCGAGCTGGAGCGAGCCAACATCAAAGCGCGTCAGATGGCCGGTATCCAACGCGCGAAGTCTGAGGGCAGGGCACTCGGTCGGCAAAAAGCGATCGACGATGCATCGGTGGCGATCTGGCGGAAGGACAATGCGGCTAGCATCGCGAGCACCGCCGCGCAGTTCGGGATCTCGCCTGCGAGCGTGAAGCGGGCATGCCGGCCAGCAGTCGCCTGACCAGCCTCAATTATTGCTCAAAGTCGCCCGGGGCGGTAGTCGGTACGCATGAGAGTATGGAGAGCGACTTGCGCAATCAATTGCGCGCCTCGGTGTGGCTTCCACGAACAACCGCGCCGAGCACATCCTCTTCAACGAGCGCCTAGATGAAGCGCTGCTGATTCTCGTCGACGCCCGTCCGAACGCTGATTTCAGGCTCTTCTCTCATCATACTCTGCCTCAAACCGGCAGTGGCTTGAACTTACTCGCACGCGCCATCGGAACCTCGAAGAGGAACGGCGGCTCGAACCTCTTGATGAGATCCAGCACCTCTGGCCAGCGCCACATCAGGAATGAAGCCTGCTGGTTAATCGGCGTCTTCTGGTAGGACGGCGCGAGCACGAGGCCTTTCAGGCCGGCCTGTCGGTAGGCCAGCCGCTCCGCCTTGTTTTTGTATAGCCGACCGTCGCCGGAGACGATGAGCCAATCCTCACCGGTGCTGACGAGGTAGGCCATCCATTCGAAGTCGGTGGCGTGGCGCCCGCAGGGCAGATCTCGGATATGGTTGGCACTAGCACCGAGATGCCGCAGATACCCGTTAATGGTCTCCGCCAGCACGGGGCTCGTGCAGTTGTCGAAGAAGACCCTCAAGCAGCCTGCCGCAGGTCCATCTCGCGCCGATAGGCGAGAGCGCGTTTGACGGCCCGCACGGGCACATCCCAAGCTCGTGCTGCCCGCTCGGGGGAGCCTTCAGCCACAGCCGCAGACACCAACACATCGACCGGTACCGAGGTCTCGGCCTCGATCGGCTGGCCGAACGAGCGCGTCGGGTCGATCTTCACCGACTTAGCCTTGCCGAGCGGCCACCAGACAGAAGGGATTCCTTCCTCGTCATATTCGAGGTTGGTGAGACTGCGCTCGATGACAGCTTCAAAAGCGAACTGCTTCCGAAACAGATCTATCAACCTAGTCTGGCCGTCCTCCTCGACCACCCGCAGGAACACGGTGTGGCCGTCCGATCGGAATTTCGTTGTCGAAAGTGGGCGTGCTTCTCCAACAACCTCGCGAGCCAGCTCGATCGCTTGGCGTACGCGTTGGGCACTCATGCCCTTTTCAATGAAGGTCGAGGCGACCCGAACCTCTTGGAGATCTCGGAAGCCAAGAAAGGTGCCTTCCTCGCCAAGGTCTACCTGCGGGCTCCAGAGCGGGTCGTAGTGCTTGCCGTTGGCGTCGTGGCCCCGGAGCCAGCGGGAGATTTTTGCCGGGCGAATGGACAGCAGGCGGCCGGCCTCAGCGGGCGTGTAAAGCCCGATGCCGACGAGCCGTCCAGTCTCGTGCAGAGTGATGTGTCCCACGCGGACGTGCTCGTTCCTTGCTGGTTCGCCGTCAAGAGATTTCGATGCGTAAGCGTCCGTCCTTCCCATGACGAGATCGATGCGTCGGATACAGGTACCCCTAGCAACACAGGTCCGAGGTGAGCCTCCCATATGCCAAAACCGACCTCCGCGGAGCGCCGCGCTCTCGACGCTGCCTTCGGGATGTCCAGCGGCTACGTCTTGGACTTCAGCGATCGCACGATGGCTGAGTGGTTCGAGGAGGGGTTCGGCATGGACATCCAATCGGGTGCCTATGATGCCACCGGCTCGTCGAAGGCCAAGCGCCTGCGCACTTTCATCGAAGTCGAGGATGGGCACACGGTCGGTGCAGTGCTACGTGCGTTGTGGGTCTACGCCGAGGAGACACGAGACCAGCGCGTCATCCCACCGAGCGAAGCGGAAGTAGCTACGGTGTTCGCCTTCATCGACCGCATCGAGGCGATCGAGGAACGACCACGCACCGACGCGCTAGAGCGGTTCAAACGCGATGACACGCTCGACGAGTTGATAGCTGCCATCCAGCGCGACATCGCTGCTAACAAGCCGGCCCCTGCCCTAGACCGGCTGCATCTCTACTGCATGAAGAAGTTCACCCACCTTCTCGACGAGCGACGTATCCCGTGGGATCGGGAGGAGCCCCTGCACAGCCGTGTCGGAAAGTACGTGAGGGCGCTGGAGCGTGAGCGCGAGCTACGGCGGATCACGGTACGGGTACTCAAGACTGCGATCGGCATCTTCGACGACCTGAACGATGTTCGAAACAACCGGTCCTTCGCCCACGACAACGATCTCGTCGATGCAGCGGAGGCGCGGTTCATTTTCGATGCGGTTAGCGCGATCCTCCGCTTCGTGAAGAGCGTCGATACGGGGCGGTTTGGGAGCTGAGCGGCGCACCTATCGCACGGGTTGGATCGTGAAGGATCCGTTGGGTGGGAAACCGCAACACACATCACTGGGGTAACGCCTCGAAGCCGGCAGCCTCAAGATCTAGCCAATCGTCGACAGGATGTACCGGGGGCAGGGCTAGGCTCGCATACCGTCGGCGGCTGAAATCCCATCGCATTTCAAGCTCGCGGTTGAGCTTCGCGATCGCAGACTGCCAGAGCAGGTTCAGAGCCAGCGGGTTCGGCTCATAGCGGCGGAAGGAAGTCAGCCAACGGCCGCGGTACGCCAGGACGGCAGAGTACACTTCCTCGAGTGGCTCATCGCGAATGACCTCACGGACTCCTTCCCCGAAGCGGTGGTAGCTAAGATCGGACGGACGGAGCCGTGATTGCCCAGTGAACCGATCGCGTCGAAATTTGTATTTCAGAAAATTGAAGCCGTAGCGGGCGTCTTCGACGGAGCAACGTTTTAAGCGAAACGGTCCGGCAGAGTGAACTCCAAGGAGTTCAGACAGGGTCTTCGCAAGCGTGTCGGCCATGTTCCGCGTCGCAGCCGGAACCGCGATGTCATCCCCGTAGAGAATCACGCGGTCGTCCAGGGTCAGAGACCCCAGCTCAGGTCCGAGAAGCAGACTGATAACGCGGTTGGACGAACGTGCACCCTGCGGTAGGCCCTGCCGGACCGCTTCGCTAAACGCTTTAGGGCTCTCTCCTACGGGTAGCTCGGAGGGCAACGCCACAGGGACGTCCTCTCCGATCAGGAGACAGTGGCGGACCACCATCGGGGGGAGGCCGAGACGCGCGGCGAGTTCCCCCTGCTTCACGGACCTGAAGCATGCCTCGATGTCGGCAACCACGAAGTGGTTGATGCCATCATCGATGAACTGTGTAATGCGATCGGCGGCGACTTCGGCCCCACGGCCCTGAGCCATATAGTCGAGGGGGTGGGGACCGAACTTGGCGATCAGCAAAAAGTTGACCAGCGTTTGTAGCGCTTTGCGGCGGGGTCCGAACGCGCAGATCGGACGCCAGTCTCCGCGGAGGGATTTGGTTTTCGCGTAAGCTCGAATTGGCTCCCCCGGATCGGAGAACGCATCGAGTTCGTTCGCCATCTCGTGAAGCTCGGTCGCAGCGTACTTGAGCGGCTTCGGCTTTTTCTCAACAGAAAGGACGATGCAGCAGAGCCTGCTCGAGAACGATTTGAGGAGGTTCTCCTGTGCTGCCTTAATCCGTCTGCCCGACCCGCTGGCCGCGGCCCGGTGCAGCTGTGACATCTTACTCCCGGTATCGCGGAAAGCCTTCCGTGCCTCGACAGCGAAACTTGCATCGACGCGAGCTTCGGCCGTCTGAACCACAGACATTTCGAGACGCTCAAGGACAGTCTCCAGGTCGAGCATCACCGTTTCCTTGCCATCATCGGGCGGCAGATTGAGCTAGTCCCGCCTACCGAGCCGCTGATGGCGAGGCAGACCCGCGTTCACAGGCGGCAAGCCATTGCCGGACTGCGCTCGAACGATAACGAACTCGCTTGCCAACGACGAAGCGTGGCGGTCCTTGCTCGAGTTGATGCCACCGATCGAGCGTCCGAGGTGAGACGCCGAGCATCTTGGCGGCCTTAGCCTTCGTCACGAGATCGGCGGCAGCCGTTAGGGGAAGAGCAAACGTCAAACGAGAAGGCATTGGATGCGCTCGGCGACCGTGCTTGGAGACGTCATCAAGCCGCGGTCGGAGGCCGGCTTGATGGCGCTAGACCATCCTGCCTACGGTGACCTCCGTGTCTTGTAAGCCTCCTCAATCAGGCGCAAACGGCCACTGATGTCAACTAGCGTCTCGTAGAACGTCGATACGGCGGATTTGTCCAGCGAACTGATTCAGTGTAGGCGCCCGCGCAAGCAGGCCTTCAATGCCTTTTCGCGGGTCGTCAGGCTCGGTCAGTTTCGTTGAGCTTGGCTCATGACGATAAGATCACCGCCTCTCGGCTGATTATGCCCATGGTTGGCTGCAGGCCCAGGTAAAAATTGCTTCCGCGCTATTAATTGCACGGGATACGCTGCGGCCATGTCATCCCCCTTCGACACCTCCACATGGCTCGAGAGCTTCGACGCGCTTGGCAGCTCCGGCATGCACCTCGAGGGGCGCGTGTGGGGCTACCTGCACGGCCTGATGACGATCGAGCCGCTCACAGCGCCCACCTCCATCGTGATCGTGGCAGACCCCCACACCGCGAGGTGGCGGGTGTCTTCGGCATGGCAGAAGTCCATCCGACGGGGCTACGTGGCGCAGGCCTGCCTGTATGCCCGCACCTATGTCTCCCTCGATCTCGAGGCGTTCTGGCGCCGCCTGCCCGTGATCGCGATCGAGGACATCGGCATCGCGAACCCCACCCTGGTCTTCGCCATCATGTGGATCGCGGGCAAAAAGGCCAAGCGCGCGTCCCTGGCTACCGAGGTGCAATGGGCCGACCGCCTCACCGCTCTGATGGCGCAGAGCGTCAAGGACCGCACGTGCTGCGACCTCGTGGTTTGTGCGGAGAGCGACCCCGACCTCGCGGGCTTCCGCGCGCGGGCGTTCTCCTCTGATAAGCCGGGGGGCCTTTCTGTGTATGTGCGCGATCCCGAGAACTACCTTGTGAAGCGCCTGATCGCGCTCTGGGCGTTGGGCGGGACCAAGCGCTACCGCGGCGGGGGCGACCTCCCCGAGAAGCAGGCGGGGCATGACCTCGAGTTCGATGCCTACCTGACGGAGCAGCCTTTCCCGCACCGTTGGATGGCCATGCAGGGGGGCAATAAGACCCAGGATGCGATGCCGCTCGCATGGGGGCTACTGCACGCGAACGCGGTAGCCGCGGGCGACACCTGCCTCGTGGAGGGCAAGCCGATGCTCCACCTCAAGATCCACGAGACCGCCCTACCCTCGCACACCATGATCCATGGCCTGCCATCCTACGCGCTCGACATGCACACGGGCCTCGGCAAGAAGGCGCTCGGGTTCATGGCCGCGAAGTGCAATCCGATCCGGCAGTTCCTCGAATACGATTGCGGGATCACCGACTACGAGGCCAAGCGCGACACTCTCGGGGGCATCATGTTCCGGGTGGACAGCGCACTCCTCGACCGGCGCCTGGAGTTCTCGGACAGCGAAGCCGTCTACGACCTCTGCGAGACGGCCCGGTGGCGCTACAGGGGCATCCCGATCGAGATGCTCGACAAGGCTCGCGAGCTGGCCACCGCCAATCTGCCCTGGCTCGACTATGCGCGGCGGCATGTGGCGGGGCTCACCTCACCCTCGGAAAAGCCTCCCGTGCCGACTTTCGTGGGGCCGATCACACACCCGAAATGGGTGGCCTAAAACCCCTGTCCTGACCCTGTTTTCGGGCGTCCCAGGACACGGTTTCAGGACACGGGAAAGATCCCGATTTCGGGGCCAAAAAGCGGGCTATCTGCAAAACCCCAAAGCGGGATTACCTGAGGCTACGCAACCACATAACGATCGTGTTCCTGAGGGACGTACTAGCTACGATCCTAGTAAGGCCCCGAGTGCATCCCTCGACCCTTTTTCACTTTTTACCGAACCTCCCAGGAAAGCCCCTGCCCCGCGGTCTGCGCCGAGAAAATCGGCGTTTGGGACACTGGACGTGGGATTGCTGTCGTGGCCCATATCAGGCTCTCCCCGAGACGACCCACGAACGACCCGAACGGCCCGCGGCTCGTTGCGCAATTAATGGCAAATCGCCTGGATCAAAGTGCAGAACGCGCGGCGATCGGTATCCCCAAGGCTCCCTGAAGCCGAAGCGGCTCGGTGCTCCCGCTTTGCGCTATTAATAGCAGAAGCCTGTCATGCAGTCGGGGCTGCAGCGACCGTCCGTCGCTCGCCGCAGGCTCGGCAAAATTGCTCGAAAGTGCTCTTGCGCTGGGAGCAGCTGGGACACCGCTCAAATACCCCAAGGCCGCAGTGGGGGCAGAAATTCGTGTTCGGGTCGTCGAGCGCAATCCCCCGCTCGCAGCCAGGGCAGACCTTGCGGGAGAGCCGTACGAGTGCCTCGTCCGTAGCAATCTCGGTCCGGCGCTCGGCGTCGGGCCGCGTCTCAACCAGAGCTTGGCGCTCGCGATAGGCGTGGAGCGCGTTGATTGCGGCGCGCCCCCCGACGAGGGTCAGGACCGCGCCGACCCCGTACTGCACATAGCCGCCGTAGCTCGGCAGGTAGGGCACGAGCTCGACGAAGAACGCGAACGCGGCGGCGAACGCGAAGCCCCACACGAACGGCCAGTTGCGCGTGCGCCGCCGCTTCAGCAGCAGCCAACCAGCGAGGACGAGAAGGGGCAGGGTCAATGCGAGCCGATAGCCGAACACGCGCAGCTCCTGGCCGCGCTCGGCGGCGTCGAGCTTGGCCTGCCCCGCGGCACGCAGTTCGTCATCGGCTGCCGACAGCGCGGTCTCTCGCTCGTTCAGTTCGAGGGCCGTCCGGTTCAGCCCTTCCAGCCGCTCCTCGACGGTGCGCTCGGCAGCTTTGAGCTGATCCAGCCCCTGGGTGCGGGCGACGAGTCCTGGGTCCTGATCGACGCGCTGCGTGGCGTTGCGGGTCTTCAGCCAGTTGGCGAAGGTCTCGCGCGCCGCCTCGGTGGCGGAGCGAGCCGCGTCGAGCGCGAGCTGCGCCTCGTCTGCCTTCCGCCGCGTGTCGTCCTCCTCGCGCCGGACCTGCTTGATCGCGTCGGCCGAGGCGCGTGTGGGCTCACGGTCGAGAAACTGGTCCAGGGTATAGCGGTGCTCGACCTGCGGCAGGTCGCCGACGACAAGCGAGCCGAGCCCGATCAGGAAGCCCGCAAACAGTAGGGCGACGAGCCAGAGGGCGGCGTTGAACCAGCGTTCGGAGAGACGTGTACCGGCGGCCAAGCGATCAGATCCTCGTGTTCATCGCGGACAGGTGCACACGGGCGCGTGCGGCAGCGAGGTAGCGCCCGATCAGCGCCGCGTAGACGTCGGGTTTCAAGCCTCGCGCACCCAAGGCGTGCACGACCACCTGACGACGGCGCCGGCTTACCCCGGCCCGCGAGAGGAGGCCCGTCGCCCGCGGCAGCGGAGCGTCCGGCGCAAGCGCCAACGTCAAGGTGACACGCTTGCCGTAGCTGATCCGGAAGTCCGCCACGTCCCGCCACGGGACCGCGCCGTCGAGTAGGGGCGAGCGGAGCGCCTCGGGCGTCAGCACCAGCAGGGGCGCGCGACCGCGCCGGTGGACGAGGGCGGCGTAGAGGGCCGCCCCGATGACCCCTACTCCGACGACGGCGGCTAGGATCTGCTGCGCCAATGTGTCGTGCGCGATCCCGAGTGCCCGCGGGTACAGGACGAAGGCCGCCCCGGCGGCCGCGAATAGCACGGCGAGCACGCCCATCGTCCAGACCATCGGCGCACCGTTCTCGTAGACCAGCGTCTCTTCGGCCGGCACCGCCGCGACGGTCTCCTCCAGGTAGGCCCGTTCCGCTGCCCGGTGCGCTCGGGCCCCGGCGAGGAAGTCGGTGCTGAGGCTGCGACACAGGCCGGCCCAATCGGCGACCAGCGCGGCCGGCCAGGCGCG
>NZ_VRUV01001169.1:0-317 GCF_008039455.1 Methylobacterium sp. WL116 | reverse complement strand
CTGGTGCATCAAGAGCGCGCGCTGGTCGGGCGAGATCGGTGCCGACGCCGAGGGGCATACCGGCTTCGCCACCGCGGCGGACGGCGCCGACGCCGCGGCCGGGCTGCTCCGGCGATACTACCGGGATTATGGACGCCGCACGGCCCTGGCGATCGTGCGCCGCTGGGCGCCGGCCTCCTGCGGCGTCTCCACCGCTCCGCTTGCGGCCAGGGCCAAGCCGACCGCCCTCGCGCCGCGCGGGATCGGGGGCACGCTTCGGGCCCGCTTCCTGGCGCGCCACCTTCCCGGCGGCGCCCGGCGCGGCGTCTCGCGGGCGC
>NZ_VRUV01001168.1:0-419 GCF_008039455.1 Methylobacterium sp. WL116 | reverse complement strand
GAGCAGCGCCGGCATCCCCTGCCCCGTCAGCGCCGACACGGCGAGGCCGCCGCCGGACCCGTCGGCGAGGTCCGCCTTCGTCCGCACGCGCAGCACCCGGCCGGTCGCCGCGGGCTCGGTCGCCTTCGGGACCGGCGGCACCAGCATCAGGACGAGGTCGGCTTCCGCCATCCGGCGGCGGGTGCGCCGGATGCCCTCGGCCTCGACCGGATCGTGCGTCTCGCGCAGGCCCGCGGTGTCGACCAGCATCACCGGCAGGCCGCCGAGATCGAGCCGCACCTCGATCGCGTCCCGGGTGGTGCCCGGCACCGGCGAGACGATGGCCGCGTCACGCCGGCTCAACGCGTTGAGCAGCGTCGACTTGCCGGCGTTCGGCGGCCCGGCGAGCACGACCCAGAACCCCTCGCGCACCCGCTCGC
>NZ_VRUV01001167.1:0-421 GCF_008039455.1 Methylobacterium sp. WL116 | reverse complement strand
GGCCGGGCAGGGCGCCCGCCGTCACCGCGGCGCCGAGCGCGGCGTAGCGCTTGGCGAGGGCGTCGGTCTCCGCGCCGAGGATCAGGATCTCGGGCGCCGGCCGAACCGTCGCCGAAGCGAGGTCGATCCGCGCGAGGTCGGCCGCGAGCTCCGGGCCGATCGGAAAGCCGCCGACCGAGAGGCGACCGGGCATCTCGGCCGGCGCGGTGCCGTCCGACAGCTGGTTCACCGCCGGGGCCCGCAGCTTCATCTCGCGCAGGTACCCGCGCCCGGTCCGGCACGGCGCCATCAGCACGAGCCGGTCGACGCCGCCCTCCTCGGCCACGAGCGCCGCCAGCGTCGCTCCGAGCCGCAGGCCGACGAGGACGACCTCCGTCACCCCCGCCTCCTCGCGCAGGAAGCGCACCGCCCTGCGGACCGC
>NZ_VRUV01001166.1:0-421 GCF_008039455.1 Methylobacterium sp. WL116 | reverse complement strand
AGCCTCGACGACCCGGATGCGCGCGCGCCCCTGATCGAGAAGGCCGCCCGGCTCTCGACCCGGCCGGACGCGCCGATCACCCTCGACGGCGAGTTCGAGCAGGCCTGCGTGGCCGCCAACCACGGCCGCGAGGCGGTGGACGCGTTCAACGGCGCGCTGCTCGACGCCGCGCAGAGGCGCTGGCCCGACCGCTGGACCGAGCTGGTGCCGAAGCCCTTCGCCATCGCCAGCTGGGTCGGCTGCGACACCGACGGGCGCACCGACATCGGCTGGTGGGACACCCTGCGCTACCGCCTCGAATCCAAGCGCATGCAGCTCGACCGGGTGATGCGCCACCTCCCCGCCATCCCCGCCGCGAAGGTGGTGCGGACGCTCGCTGAGCAGGCGCTGGCCGCCGTCAACCGCCAGCTCGCGGTGGCGC
>NZ_VRUV01001165.1:0-428 GCF_008039455.1 Methylobacterium sp. WL116 | reverse complement strand
CCCCCCCGCCCCCCCACCCTTTTTTTTTTCTCCCAGATGCCGGAATACGACATCGGCGCCGGTCTCGTGGTCTCGGTGATGTGTTTAAGCGACAGCCCTCGCGGGCGATGCGGCCGAGGCCGCGGCGGCGTGGACCGGGACGGTGCTGTGCTTGGCGGAGGCCGAGCCGTCGCGCGCCGACCTCGTCGTCGATGCGCTGTTCGGCGCCGGCCTGTCGCGCGACCTCGAAGGGCCGGCCCGCCATGCGCTCGAGCGGGTCGCGGCGTCCGGGCGCCCGGTGCTGGCGGTCGACGTGCCGAGCGGGGTCGACGGCGATACCGGCGCCGTCCGCGGCTTCGCGCTCCGGGCGGTCGAGACCGTCACGTTCGTCGCGGAGAAGCCCGGCCACCGGCTGCAGCCCGGCCGCGGCCTGTGCGGCCGGGCTGCAG
>NZ_VRUV01001164.1:0-430 GCF_008039455.1 Methylobacterium sp. WL116 | reverse complement strand
ACCGACTACGCCTGGCCGCCGTTCCAGCCCGACCGCCCGGTGCCGAATGCCGGCGACCTGCGGCAGCTGGCGGAGGCCGGATTCGATTTTGTGCGCCTGCCGATCGATCCCGGCCCGTTCGCCGCCTTCGCCGGCGCGCAGCGGGAGCGGCTGTTCGCGATGCTGTCCGAGGCGGTCGATCTGATCCTCGCGAGCCGGCTGTCGTTGGTGCTGAACGTCCAGGCCAACGCCGCGACCCACCACTACAACCCCGATCGGTTCTACGGGACGGCGACGGCGCCGCTGCTTCCCGCCTACCGCGACGTCGTCGTCGAGCTCGCCCGGCGCTTCGGCGGACGGGCGCCCGGCCGCATCGCCCTGGAACCGGTCAACGAGCCGCCGCAGGCCTGCGGGGCGGTGGCCTGGAACCGGGTGCAGGCGGCGCTCCTCG
>NZ_VRUV01001163.1:0-436 GCF_008039455.1 Methylobacterium sp. WL116 | reverse complement strand
GCGCGCCGCTGCCGCCCGCGGCCTCGGCCGGGACGAAGCGCTGGACCAGCAGCGGCAGCGGCAGCAGCAGCGCCAGCGGTGCCGCCCAATCGAACGCGGAACCGAGCGCCGTGACCCAGGCCGGGAGCAGGCTCATCCGCGCATCCGCCCGATCAGGCGCCCGAGCTCGGCATCGAGGACGGCCGGGTCCGGCCGGTCGCTGCGGCGATAGAGCTCCTCGGCGAGGACGCGCCCGGCGCCGGCGGTGAAGAAGGTGGTGGCGAACAGCCCGTCGAGCCTGTGCGCCCAGGCCGTCCCTTGCGCGCTCGCCGCATCCTCGCCCTGCACGGTGCGGGCGACGCGGCGCAGCAGCCGGGCCTGCGCCACGAGCCGGGCCTCCGGGTCGAGATTTCGCGCGGCGGCGAGATCGCGCAACGCCGCGCGGCGGACCGTGGCG
>NZ_VRUV01001162.1:0-445 GCF_008039455.1 Methylobacterium sp. WL116 | reverse complement strand
GTGCCAAGGCCGCCGACCTCGCTGCCGCCGACGCCAAAACGGCCCGCGCCGCTGCAATCCGCGATGCTTCCGCGAAGGCCGATCCGGCCGCGCCGGGCGCGGGTGCCGCGCCGTCCGATCCCGCTCCCTCGCGATTTGGCACGGCGGCGACCGCCCGCGATGCCGGCCCGACCCAGCCCGAGGCGGAAGCGCCGGCCCAGGACGATGCGCCGCCGACGGAGGACGCCTCGGCGGCCTCCGCCGGCAAGCCGGCGCCGACGAAGACCGCGGCGGCCGAGACCGAGGACGGCAAGGTCACCGACGCGAAGGGGGCCGACCCGAAGGCGGCCGACCCGAAAGCGGCCGACGTCGCTCTCGCGACCCCGACCCTCGCGCTCGTCCTCGCCGCTGCGCCTCCGACGCGTCTCGGCGCCGCCGCGAAGGCGATGTCGGCCGGCACCGGCGC
>NZ_VRUV01001161.1:0-445 GCF_008039455.1 Methylobacterium sp. WL116 | reverse complement strand
GCCGAGGATCGAGACCGCGCCGCGGTAGCGGCCGGCGAAGGCCGGGAACGCGGCATCCACGAGGCCGATCCGGGCGAGGTCGCACGCGTCGGCGCCCGCCGGGGCGTCGGCGGACTTCACCAGGATGCAGCGGGCGGCCTCGATCCGCGTCGCCGCCCAGAGCGCGAGGCTGTCGGAGGTCACGTCCCAGGATTCCGGGATGTCCGGATGGCCGGCGCGGAGGGCGATGGGGTCCCAGATAGCCGATACGGCGCTCTCCCTTCCCCCCTTGCGGGGGAGGGGGAAGGGAAGGAGGCGCGGCTCGATGGCGTGGAAACACCCCGCCATCCGGCTCATCGCATCGAGCGCGCGGCGATGCGCCTCCGCGTCGTCGAAGCCGAGACGCGCCTGGTCGAGCCGCACCGCGTCGGCGAAGGCGCCCCCGCCCGGCACGACGAGGCACGGG
>NZ_VRUV01001160.1:0-446 GCF_008039455.1 Methylobacterium sp. WL116 | reverse complement strand
GTGGACCGCGCGATGCCGATCGCGGCGGCGCCGATCCGCGCGTTCGCCTCGCGGGTCGCCTCCCATCGCGACGCGATCGCCGCAACGCGCTCTTCCAGGCGGCCGAGGATCAGGCCGACGTCGAGGCCGGCGAGGTCGGTCAGTCCCATCCTTTCGGCAAGATCCAGCAACGGCGCCCGTGCCGCCTCGATCCGCTCGGTGCGGAGCGCGCGATCGATGTGCCGCTCGTCGAGATCGCCCTTGCCCTCGATCAGGGTCTCGGCCTCACCGAGCCACGCTGTCATCTCCGCCGGGGTCGAGGGCGCGATGCCGGCGGGGCGCCACAGGTCGAGCCAGGCGGCATGGCCTTCCGCGACCTCGGCTTCGATCTCCCTCAGGATCGCGTCGGCGGCCTCGGCCTCGGCGAGCTCGGCGTCGAGGCGCAGCCGGTCGGCGGCGTGCTCCGC